>JADZDV010000268.1 GCA_020850915.1 Chloroflexota bacterium
AGAAATCTCGAAGCCCCTGACGGCACGCTCGTCTGATTCCGCGCTTGCCGGCGCGCCGCCCGGAGAAGCCGGCGCACTGGCGTCATCGTCTGTCCAGGCTCAGCCGTCGACAGGCGTGCCGTGGCGGCTCGGGGCCGCGCTCAGCGGTCTGGCGGCGCTCGGGCTGCTGGCGCTCCCGTTCGGCCTGGCACGTCGCCGACCCGTTGGCGGGAAAAGTCCTACCTGAGGAGGTTGCTGTGTTTCGCGCATCCGCGATCGTTCTTTCGGCAGCGGTCCTGGCCGGGCTGGCCAGTTGGACACCGGCCCGCGCTCAGACCGCGCCAGACCAGCCGTCCGGTATTCACGTCGTTGGGGAAGGGATTGTCCGTGTGGCGCCGGACCTGGCGCGGGCGACGTTCGGGGTTGACGTGATGGATCCATCGCTCTCTCAGGCACTCGCCGCGGCCTCGGCGCAGATGAACGCCGTCGTGGACCGGCTGGTGCAGGCGGGAGTCGCTCGTGAGGACATTCAAACGGCACGATTCTCGGCAGACCCTGTCTACGATACGCGCGGCGTGGATGCGCCCACCCTACGCGGCTACCGCGTGAGCAACGCGGTCACCGCGACGATCAGGTCGATCGGCAGCGTTGGGGCGATCATCGACCAGGCTGTAGCGGCTGGCGCCAACCGCGTTGAGGGCGTCTCATTCGGAACGTCCCGCATGACGGAGCTGAAAGCTCAGGCGCGGGCCGGAGCGATGAGCGACGCGCGCGCCAAGGCGGAGCAGCTCGCGAGTCTGGCTGGTGTCTCCCTGGGTGGGGTGGTCGCGATCGTCGAGTCGGACGCGACGGGTGGCCAGGTCCAGCGCGCGGCTCCCATGGCCGCGGCCGCGGCTCCGAGCACGCCGATCGAGCCGGGTCAGCTCGAGGTCCGAACGGTCGTGCGGGTCGTCTGGTCCATAGGATGACGGAGGTCCAGCCAGACATCGGGCCGATTCGACTCGAGCCCGGGAGCCTGGTCGTGCTGTGCGGCGCGGCCGGCTCGGGCAAGAGTACGTTCGCCGCACAGCACTTCCCACAGGCCGCGGTGCTGTCATCCGACCGGCTCCGACACGAGCTGCTCGGCGATGCCGCGCGTCAGGACCGCCCAGAGCTGATCTTCGGGCGCCTGAACGGCGAGCTGCGCCAGCGCCTCGCAGGCGGCGAACTGGTCGTTGTCGATACGACGGCCTCTCGCAGAAGCGCTCGACGTCGGATGGCCGATCTCGCACGCGCCGCCGGCCGGCCGTCACTGCTGGTCGTGCTGGACGTTCCGCTCCGCGTCTGCCTGGCGCAGAACCAGCGGCGTCAGCGTCGGGTGCCGCCCGATCGCCTCACGATCCAGCACCAGTCGATCGCCGGCTCGATACCGGGAGGTTTCCGCGACGAGGGATTCGACCGGGTGCTGGTGCTCCGAGTGCACGACCTGCCGCGCGCGCGGTTCATGCTGCCTGATGGTCCCGGGGCGCCGGCTGGCAGCGCGGCTTGCCAGCAGAGCGAGGCTCTCGCCACGGGGCGTCCCGCCGTGAAGGTACGCGGCATCTACGCGACCGCGCTGACCGTGGTCTTGCGAGAGCTCGGGTTTCCCATCGCCGAGCCGTCGCCGGTGATCCAGGAGCGACTCGGCATCATGCCTGGTACGGAGCCGTTGGTGACGGTGCGTGACACGCGCGACCTGCAGGGAGTCACGTCCAGCGGCGGCAACGCCGCGGCGGCGGTCTGCTACGCGCTCGAATCGAGGCTGCCGGCGGCCGTGGTCTACAGAACGGACGCTGGCCGGGCTCTGGAGCTGTCGGGCGCGAGCAAGACGTATCTCGATGATGTCCGTGCGTCGGTCATGCCGACGGTGCCGGGGCACCATCGATTCAAGGCGATCGACTCCGGGCGAGTCGACTGCGCGGAACAGAATATGGCGGCGGGCGCGCAGGAGGTCGCGGCGCAGCTCGAGCGAGAGCTGGTGGAGAGCGGCTTCCGGCAGGGGGAGGTCGTCGAAGTGCAGCACGTCAAGCCCTGGCGACAGCGGGGGATCGTCCTGCGTGGCGAGTTCGAGGGGCTGGAGCAGGCGCGGCTACTCCTGCGCAGGAGCTTTCGCCCGGGCGGAGTGTACGACAGTCTCGAGGCGCCAATCCTGCCGGGTGATCGTGGGACGCTGGAGATCCAGGCCGGATCATGGGTGTCCCGGCGGGCGTATTACCGTGCTGACGGGCGCGAGATCGGCTGTCTCTACAACATCCAGACGCCCGCGGAGCTGTACCCGGGACGAGCCCGCTACGTCGACCTGGAGGTTGACGTTGTGACGCGTCCCGGTGAGCCGCCAAGAGTAGTCGACCTCGACGACCTGGAGCAGGTCGAGCGCGCGGGACAGATCGGCGAATCGCTGGCGGCTCGCGCTCGGGGCATCGCCGACCGTCTGGCGGAGCGCCTGGCGGTCGGCGACGAGCACTGGTGGGACGGCTACTGATCGTCGACGTACGCCGCGGCGTTGAGGTATTGGACACCCCAGTGGCGTGCGCGTCCGTAGTCAGTGGTGTAGACGTCCAGGCGGTTGCCCCACACGAGCGAGCCGGTGTCGGCTGCGAGGAAGATCCCCAGTCCGTCGATCCAGACCTGGGAGCCGAGGGGGATCACGCGCGGATCGACTGCCACAACGCCTTCGTAGGGCCAGACGCCAGAGGCAGTGGCGTTACACCCGCCAAGCTCGACGCAGGTGTACATCGTCACGCGAGCGACGCCCTGCCAGATGAAGCGTCGAGCGGGCCGGATCGGCTCGGGGAGCAGCTCTGCCCAGCCTCGAAGCCCTTCGGCGGGACCATCCGCGACCTTCGTGTCCTGGCGGTCGATCCACGCGACGTTCGAGCTGCCCGGATTCCAGATCTGCTGGCGCGTGTCGTCCCGTGGTCTGACCCAGGGGAAGACGAGGAGCAGGCGCGTGCCGGCCGTGATCGTTGTGAAGCGCTCGGCGAGGTCGTCCGGGCCCGACCAGAGCGCTGTTGGGCGAACCACTTCAACCCAGTGCTCCACCGGGCGGCCCGGGGTCGTCTCATTCCTGGACGCTTCATTGGCCCAGATCGGTTGAGCGAGCAGGACAAACGCGGCCAAGGCCGCCATGAAGGCATGCTTCACGGGGGGCTCCTTTCGGTCTCCCGGCGCCATGGGCGCAGCAAGGTGGGAGACCAGGGCGATCGCCGCGAAGAGAGACGGGTGGCCTGACGGCGGTGAGGCTCCATCGAGGGTGGAAACCGAGCGCATTGGGGGCTCGGTGGGCCGCGAAAGTCAGCCGCGCGGCCAGCTCGGTTGGTCGCCGTCGGTTCAGCGTCTGGCGGGCGATCGCCGAAAGAGTGGCGCGAGGAGGG
>JADZDV010000269.1 GCA_020850915.1 Chloroflexota bacterium
AGAGCAGTCGGCAGAATAGCAGATCCGGTCCGGGCGTCCCGAGCGACACGTATCTTGTCTTGAGTGCCTGAGGCGTGAAAGTGCTCAAGACAAGACTCGAAGCATTCCAGAGCGCTGGCCAGCGCCTGGCTCAGGACGGCAGCCCGCGGCCGCGAGGCGGGGACTCCGAGCCCGCTGCTGCTGGACAGCGGCCCCGGGCTCTTCGCCCTCATGGCCCCGACGTTCGGCCTGGCGCAACCATGTCGAGGACCGCGACCTCGTCCGACGCACCCTGCTCGTCGTCGTCCTGCCGGTCGGTGTTGTGCCGATCATTGTCAGCGTGTTGATCCCAGCTCTCTTGCTGTGAGGACTCATTCGACGGGGCCATAGCGGGCCAGGACAGTTTGCCGCGAGCCGAGTTCGAGCGGTGGGTCTTGAGGCGCAGCCCGGAGCGGAGTGTCGAGCTCGACCCGCCTCTCGTGCTCCAGCTCGAGGCAGCCCCCTTGCTGCTCGTGCTCGGTCGTCAGCACGTAGCTGCCGTCCACGGCCACCAGCAGCTCCTCTCCAGAAGCTGCCCCACCAGCAGGCTGCTGGCCACAATCCGCCGCGCCAACCCATTGGAGAGCGCGGGCAACTGCCCAACCGGCAGTGTGCAGTTGTTCGGAGCCTGGCGCCGCGGACTCGTACGCCATGCGCGCGCGCTCGGTCAGCCCCAAGCGCCCTCGTGTGACGACCTTCTGACCCCGCGCTCCCTCGGCTCTTCGGGCCTCGCCGTGGAGCACGAGATCAGCAGCTATGCCACCGCTCTCCCGGGGGGACCGAGGCGCCGATCCACTGCCTCTGCAACCGCTGGGTCTCTGGCAGCCACGGCGCGGAGCAGGCCGAAACAGCCGGCTAGCATCATGTCGCCGTGCGGGACCGCGAGGTAGGGCGATACGCCCTCGTTCGCGAGCAGGGCTCGGCGCGGGCCGGTGACGCTGACGACGGGGAGGGACCTGTCGCTCGGCGGGGAGAGCGTCAGGGCGCCGTGGCCCATGTCGCGGTAGACCTCGTCGTTCGAGATCGTCCCGGCAGCAAGCTGGTTGAGGTAGCTGGCCAGCCGCGAGCCGGTCAGCTCTCCGCTGTGGTGCTCGAAGAGACCCAGGATGCGACCATTTTCAAAATTGAAGGCCAGTGTGTGGAAATTACCGATGTTCGCGACGACGACGCGGCGCTCTCTCGCGATTCGCGCGTCCTCCAGTGCGCCGAGCACGGCGGCTGGCGCAGTGTCCATGACGAAGGTCGGCAGGTCGCGCGGCGCCGACCGAGCAACTGCCACCAGACGCGTCATGCTCGGCGGGATCGCCGCGGCCGGAAATGCGAAGTCGGCCAGGCGGCCGGACGTTTCGAGCCGTTCTGCCAGGTAGTCAAACCGGAAGACGCGATCGCTGTAACCAGGCGGGGCAGCCCCGTGGTCGAAGACGGCTACAGCCAACGCATCCAACTGCGCCCCGACGTCGAACGTCGCCAGGGCGCTGAGGATCGCGTCCAGCCAGAGATCGCGCAGCTCGATCCTGGTGGCGTGCTGGATCAGCAGGGCCTCGTCGTCCGAGATGAGGGTCACGCCCATTCTCGCTACGCCCTCGAGGTCGTCGTCGAACGTGCGAGCGGCATCGGGCGTGGCGTAGACCGCCAGGCCGGCAGCCAGGTGGTCCGTGGCCGCCCAGGCGCAGGGACCGCCGCCCATCGTTGAGCCCACGAGCAGGACTGCCTCCTGGCGCGCCGTCGCCGCGCGAATGCGGTCAGCGATGACCACGGTGGGGGCAGGCATCACCAGTCGGAAGCAGTTCTCAAGCTCGCGCTCCGAGTCGAATAGGAGAATGTCCTGAGTACCGGTTCCGACGTCCACGGCGAGGATCCGCATCGAGCCTCCGAGGTGACTGATGGGGAATTATTCCGCCGCTGACGCTGCACGGGCCAGTGCGCGCCAGCGTGGTTGCCACCGAGTCCACGGTACGGTAGGCTCCCGGTCGTGGACGACGACCCGTTCGAGGTGCTGGCCCGGTATTATGACTGGGAGCACGACGACTTCGACGAAGATGCTGCCTTCTACATCGGGCTGGCTCAACGCGCGGCCGGGCCGGTGCTGGAAGCCGCGTGCGGCACCGGTCGGCTGCTGGTGCCGTTGCTCACGGCGGGCGTGCCGCTCGTCGGCGTGGACAGCTCCGCGGCGATGCTGGAGCAGGCCCGCGAACGCCTCTCAGGGGCAAGCGAACGAGTCAGGCTCCTGCTCGGCGACCTGAGAACGCTGGATGTGGGCCGAGATTTTTCATTGGCGATCGTCGGGCTGGACTCGTTCGGCTTCTTGCTAGAGCGCTCGGAGCAGCTTGCCGCGCTGCGCCGTCTCCGCGCGGCACTCCGTCCCGATGGCCTGCTCGCGATCGATCTTTCCAACGGCAATCAGCGCGGGTCTGAGTCAGTGGCAGAGACGCTGGTCCACCTCGCTCGCCCGCACCCGGGACACGGGCGCATGATTGTCAAGTGGGTGGTGCGTGAGACGGACCACGCCGCCCAGGTTGACGATGTCACGGTCATGTACGATGAGACAGGCTCAGATGGGGCGGTGAGACGAACGGTGGCGGAATATCGCCTGCGGTACTTCTGCCGCTACGAGCTGGAGTGGCTGCTGGAGGCGGCCGGCTTCGAGCTCGAGGCGCTCTATGGCGACTACGAGACTGGCGCCTACACGGGCGACAGCTCGCGGCTGCTGGTGGTGGCCAGGAACCCGGGTGGCAAGGGCGGTCCGCGTAGGCGGTAGACGCGGTCGAGCCTGGTATCATCCACGTCCTGGGCCATATCCGGCACTTGTCCCGGTTGGTTGGACAGGACTTGGGGTCTTGCGCCAGCTCGAGGCGGCGAGCGGGTCAGAGAGGACGCGGGATGTCGACAGAAACCGTGGCGATCACGCTGAACGACCAGCAGCTCCAGCTTCAGGCTCGCGCACGGTCGTTCGCGGAGCGGGAGATCCGGCCGATCTCAGCCGAGCGCGATCGGATCGACGATCCGCTGGAGTGTTTCCCCTGGGATGTCTGGCGGAGCGGCTCCCGGCAGGGATTGCGCACACCCGCCCTGCCGCGCGAGCTGGGTGGCGAGGACATGGACGTCCTGTCGCACTGCGTGGCGCTGGAGGAGCTGTGCGTCGCCGACTGCGGGTTCGGCTGCGCGTTCCACCAGGTCTGGAAGACCCAGAAGCTCTTCCTGATGACCGACTATCTGCGCGAGACCTACATTCCGAAGTTCGTCGCCGATGACGACTACATGATCTCGCTCGGCTTCACCGAACCGGACTCTGGCAGCGACAATCTGATGCCGTACGAAGGCGCCGACGGCGGCAGCCGAACCAGCGGAGTGCGGCAGCCCAACGGCGACTGGTTGATCAACGGTAAGAAGCACTTCATCTTCGCCGGCGGCCTCTCCAAGGGCATCTTTGTGATGGCGCGCACCGACCGCGCGAGAGGCATGTCCCAGGGCGCGACCGTCTTTTTCCTGGAAAGGGACACCCCGGGGTTCCAGTACGGCCACATCCACAGCAAAATGGGCTGGCGCCTGACGCCGAACGCCGAGCTGCTGTTCGACAACGTGCGCGTCCCGGACCAGGCGCGGGTGGGCGAGGTGAACGGGGCGCTCGCCGTCCTGGGCGCGTTCGGCAAGCCGCACGCGCCGACCACCTCCGTGTTCGGCATCGCCACTGGCCGCTCGGCGTTCGAGCAGACCCTGGCGATGTGCCGCGACCGTGTGGTGAACGGCCGGCCAATGGCGGAGGAGCAGGCTGTCGCCATGCGTATCGCCGACATGTGGATCGACATCGAGATGGCGCGCACCATCACCTGGAAGGCCGCCTGGAGCGGCGAGTACAACCCGGACCACGATCTGAAGCTCGGGATGATCTCGCAGTTGACCGCTGCCGAGATGGTAGTCCGGGTGTGCAACAACGCGATGATCCTCTGGGGCGGGCGCGGCTTCATGCGCGACCATCCGATCGAAAAGCTGTTCCGGGATGCCTTCGCGAACTACCACATCGACGGCGTGAACGACTTGAACCGGCTGCGCATCACCCGCGCCCTGCTTGGTCGGGGCGGAGGCGGCTACATCGGCTAGGACCGACGCCTGCTGGTCGTCCTGGCGCTCGGCGGAGGTCGGCGATCGGAAGCGCCGCGCGGCGTCATTGGCGGCATGCGCGGGCGAGAAGGAGGAGGCGTGAGCGCGCCGACGATGCGAGCCGCCGTGCTCCACGAGTGGGGCGGTCGGCTATCACTGGAAGAGGTCCCGCGGCCGGAGCCCGCTCCGGGCGAGGTGCTGGTCCGGGTGCGTGCGTGCGCGCCCGATCAGTTCGACGTCACGATCTCCAACGGGCGAGTTGAGGGCGTCAAGCAGCCGCCCACGATTCTCGGCCATGAGATCGCCGGCGACTTGGTGGCGGTGGGCACGGGCGTCGACGGCCTCGCTGTCGGCGACCGAGTGACCGTCTTCATCTACCTGATCTGCGGGCGCTGCCGTTTCTGCCTGGTGGGACGCGACACCCTCTGCGAAAACTGGCTGGGCTACGTCGGGGTACACACCAACGGTGGCCTCGCGGAGTTCACCGCCGTTCCGGCTCAAAACGTGGTGCGGATTCCGGACAAGCTGGACTACGCCTCGGCCTGCATCATCCCGGGCGCCGTCGCCGCGGCGTACCACGCGATCACGCGCCGGTTGCAGGTTCGAGCGACCGACACCGTCGTGGTCGTCGGCGCCGCGGGCGGCGTGGGCGTCCACGCGGTGCAGCTTGCGAAGCTGGCCGGTGCGCGAGTGATTGGCGTGGACGTCTCGGCGGATCGACTGGAGCGGGTGAAACGCCTGGGGGCAGACGCCGCGATCGAGGTCGGCAGCGGCGGCGGCTGGGTGGACGAGGTGCTCGATCTCACCGGGGGGCAGGGAGCTGACAAGGCGCTCGAGCTGGTAGGGACGACCGAATCGCTCGAGCGCAGCTTCCGAAGTCTTGGGACGACGGGCGTGCTGGCGATCATGGGCTTTCAGCCTGGTTCAGAGTTCCGGGTCGATCCCACGCGGTTCGTGAACCGCGAGATCGTCGTGACTGGCAGCCGCTCGGTCTCGCGCCAGGAGCTGGCCGAGACGATCAGCCTGGTGGCGCGCGGCGCATGTGAGTCGATCGTCAGCGAGCGTCGTTCGCTGGCCGAGGCGCAGCGAACGATGGAGCAGCGCAAGGCCCACCAGGTGTACGGGCGCGTCGCGATCGAGCCATGAGCGGAGCGTCGCCGTGTGAGATCCACCGAGTCGCCGTCATCGGCGGCGGCCACATTGGCCACGGCGTGGCGCAGCTCTTCGCCGCGCACGGCTTTCCAGTGGCGCTCTTCAACCGCGGTGCCACGAGCAGCGAGCGGGCGTTTGCCCGCATTCGCTTCAACCTGGAGGACGAGATCCAGAACGGCCGAACGACGGAGGCCGCCGCCCTCGCCACACTCGGGCGCATACGCGCGGAAACGGAGATCGTGAAGGCGGCGGAGGGGGCAGATTTCGTTGTAGAGGCCGTCGCCGAAGACCTGGCGCTGAAACACGAGGTGTTCGTGCTGCTGGACAGGGTTTGTGCACCGCCGGCCATCCTGGCGAGCGATACCTCCGGGATGAGCATCACCGAGATCGCCAGGGTAGTCCAGCACCCGGAGCGAGTGGTCGGGACGCACTTTTTCACGCCCCCGCATCTGACACCCGGCGTGGAGGTCATCCCCGGCGATCTCACCACCGTGGAGACGGTGGAGCGGACGATGGCCTTGTTGCGCGCGGTGGGCAAGCAGCCGGCCGTCGTCAAGAACGTGATCGGCTTCGTGGCTGGTCGGCTTTCGACAGCGCTGCGTCGAGAAGCCTGGGCGATCGTGGAGCAGGGGATCGCGACGCCGGCCGAGGTGGACGTGATCTGGCGAACGACGGTCGGACCGAGCTACCAGGCGGCCGGGCCGCTTGGCGTGAGCGACGCGTCCGGAATGGACGTCCTGGTGGCGGTGCACGACTACATCGAGCCAGTGCTCAGTCCGCCGAGTCGGCCCACGGCGTTTGTGAGGGAGCGGGCGGAGCGGGGCGAGTTCGGCATCAAGAGCGGCGGGGGCTTTTACCAGTGGACGCCTGAGCGCGCTGCCGCGATGATGCGGCGACGTGCGCGTCTGCTCGCCTTCCTGCAGGACGAACTGGTCCGGGAACAGGCGGAAGCGTCAGCCGGATGGTGAGCGAGTGAGCGGCGGAAGGTGACGGCAATGGTCGACTTCAACGTGACGGAAGAGCAACGGCACTGGCAGGGAAAAGCGCGGGACTGGGCGAGGAGCGTGCTCGCACCGGTCGTGCGAGAGGTCGAGGGGCGACCCGAGCCGCTCGACCGCATCCCCTGGCCAGAGATCGCGGAGGCCTCCCATCGCGGTCTCCGACTACTGTCGATGCCAGCCGGCTGGGGTGGTGTGGGCGCTGGGTGGAGGACGCTCTGTCTCGTCGTAGAGGAGGTGGCAGCCGTCGACATCGGAACGGCGACCACGCTCGAGCTGCAGTGGATGTACGGCCCGATGCTGTACGCGTTGATGGAGCCGGCCCAGCGTGAGCGCTTCCTTCGGCCGATGGTGGACGATCCGACCTTTCTGCTCGCGCCCTGTCTGACCGAGCCAAACGTGGGCTCGGACTCCATCTTGCCGTACAACCGCGCGGACGGAGGCATTCGGACCCTGGCTCACCGTGAGGCGGGTGGCTGGGTGGTGAACGGCCGCAAGCACTTCACCTCCAGCGGCGGAGTCGCGAAGCTCTACCTGCTTTTCGCGCGGACGGACCTGTCCCAGCCGCCGCTGGAGAGCACGAGCCTGTTTGTTCTGACGCCGGACCTGCCCGGCTTTACCGTCGTGCGAGGCCACGAGAAGCTGGCGCACCGGCTGAGCCCCCAGGCCGAGGAGGTGTTCGAGAACCTCAAGCTATCGGAGGAGCACCACGTCGGACCAGTAGGCGGCGTCTTCGCGGCTGCCAGAGCGTTCATGATGCCGGCGCTGGCGCTCGCCGGGGCTGGCTTCGTCGGGACCGCCCGCGGCGCCTTCGAGCTAGCGCTACAGTTCGCTCGCGACCACGTCCGGGGTGGTAGGCCGCTCCTCCAGCGCCAGGCGACCGCCTTGCAGCTCGTGGACATGCAGATGCGGGTGGAGGCGGCGCGCTGCAGCGTGCTCAACGCGGCCAGCCGATTCGACAGCGGCGATCTCAGCGAGCCCGCGCTCGCCTCGCGAGTCAAGGTGTTCGCCAGCGAGGTCTCCTTCGACGTGGCGCGGATGGCGACGGAGATCTTCGGCGGTCGCGGGGTCATGACGGACTACGAGGTCGAACGGTTCCTGCGTGACGCCACCGCGAACCTCCACGACTTCGGCGCCAACCAGGTGCACAAGCTGCGGGCCGCCGCCGGGCTGGGACACGAGGTGGCAGGTTGAGCGGCCCGCTCCGCTGGCTAGCCGTCAAAGTGACGACAGCTAGGGGCGTCGCTTGTTGCCGTTAGCAAACGTGTGCGAGCGAAGGCGTTACGAACGAGGCGCTTGACAGCAGCTAGAGTCCCTGTAGACTGATCTCGGGTGTGTGCCGCTTCGGGTGGCAAGGCGCGGCAGGCCCGGGAGGTCGGTGCGATGGCGAGCCGACGAAGCAGCCCCTGGCGCGTTGGTTGGATTCGGGGATTGCTCCTGCTCTGCGCCGTGCTGCTGGCCGGATTGCCGGCCGGGTTGCCGGCCGACACTGCCCTTGCTGGCCGGGTGAGGCCGTCATTGAAGGCCAAACCATCGATCGTGCGCGCGGGACAGAGTGTCTCCGTCTCGTGGAAGAAACTGAGTCCCTCGGGAAACGACTGGATCAGTCTGCATCCGGTGAAGTTTCCCGACTCCTCTTACCTGACATGGCGATACGCTCCCGGAGCGTCCGGCAGTC
>JADZDV010000270.1 GCA_020850915.1 Chloroflexota bacterium
ACCTGCTCCACCGCGGCCTTGAACTGCGCCGCGTCGAAGCTGGCGGCCGTGCCCTCCTCCACCACCGGGATGGCTGGGAACTCCTCGGCGTCGATGCCGGAGATGTTGGCGTCAAAGCGACCGCTCACCAGCCGCATCTTGCGGTTGCGCGGGTTCAGGGTCATCTCGATGCGGGCGTCCTTCTCCTGGAGCGAGACCCACTCCGTCAGGAGTCTGGCCGGTAGGGTGATGGCGCCCTCCTCTTCCACCATCGCTCCAATGTAGATGGTGATCGCCATCTCGAGGTTCGTCGCCGCCAGCTTGAGACGGCCGTCCTCGGTGGCGAGCAGCACGTTGGAGAGGACGGGCAGGGAGCTGCGCGTCGGCACGGCGCGCCCCACGATGGTCAGCGCGTCCAACAGGTTCTTCTGCAGGCAGGAGAGCTTCATCAGGGTGGAGGCCTTCCTTCCATCGTGGCTCCCAAGACAGATCCGTTAGACAGGGAGCGTTTCAACCAACCAGACCCTACCTCCAAGCGCCCTTGCGCTACAAGCCTTGTGCCGGCGCATGTGGCGCAATTGGAACTCAAGACCCCCTTCAGGCCCGTCAGGACCGCCACAAACCGCGCCAGGACTGTGCGACGCACGCGCGACGCACACCCGGCGACCGCCGCTGCCAGCGCTTTCTCACCACCTCGGACGGCAGCGGCCGACCACCCGTGAGGGTGGTTCAGGCGCCCCGTTCAGGCTATCTCGCACCCGGCGCGCCCCGCGTTTTGGCTTCAGATCGAGCCGATGGAGGGCCGCCCCTGGGCTCTCTGCAGCCAGACCTAGGAGGGTCGGCGTGAGTGTTCCCTGCGTGTTGGTGGTGGACGATAGCCCCACCATCCAGAAGCTGGTTGAGATCACCCTTCGCCGGGAGGGGATCCAGGTTGTTTTCGCCCACAACGGCATCACCACGCTGGCGGCCTTGACCCGACACCAGCCCGGCCTGATCGTGCTGGACATCATGCTGCCAGCCATCAACGGGTTCCAGATCTGCCAGATCATCAAGCAGCATCCTCGCTGCCGCGGCATCCCGATCGTCATGCTGTCCGGCAAGGGCGGCACGGTGGCGAAGACGCGAGGCCAGATGGTCGGCGCCGCCGAGTACCTGACCAAGCCGTTCTCACCTCAGGAGCTGCTCGCGGCAGTGCGCCGCAATCTCAAGGAGGCTTCGAGCGAGCCACCTGCCGCCGCGGCGCGCCTGTTGCCCGCCCCTATCGCCGCGGAGGTGTGAGCGTGCAGACTGCCGTCTCCACCTCGCCGCTCCGCCTGCCCGCGCCAGACTTCGATCCTGGCGACCCGCGCGGCGAGGAGCCCCGCGCCGGTATCGAGCTGCTCGCGCGGCAGGCGTTCGACGGCCTGGCCGTCTTCGAAGCCGGGGACTGGACCGCGGAGATCCTCTTCCGCGGCGGCCAGATGGTGGCCGCGGGCCTGGCGGGGCCCGGCCGAGCCGACGTCTTCACCGGCGAAGCGGCGCTGGCCGCCCTGCTCCAGACGGGCGCGCCCTGGCTCTGGCGCGCCGCGCCCTTGCCAGACACCCTGCTCATCTGCCTGACCGGCCTCGGCGCCACGCCAGAACCGAAGCTCTGCCGCTCCGTTGCCGACCTTCGCGGGCTCCTGCGCGACCTCGCGCTCCGCGGTCGCCCCGGCCTGCTGGAAGCGTCGGCCGGCGTCCGCTGGGGGCGCGTGCCGATCGCTCCCGGCCGCCTGCTTGGCTGCTGGTCCTCCTCCGTGCCGACGCTCCAGGCCGATCTGTCGCCGCTCGAAGCGGTCCTCCACGAGCGGGCGCTGACCCTCTCCTGGTGGCCGGCGCTGGGCGCCGCGGCGCCGGTCATGAGCCTGCCGCCCCTCTCGAAGGCCAGCAGCGCCGGCAGTCAGGCCGTCCTGGAGCGCTGTCTGGTGTGGCTCTTCTCAGACTTCGAGGGCGCCTGGGCGCGCGATCGCGAGCGCGGCGCCAGCCCCGAAGCGCTCGTCGCCGCGCTGGACCTCCTGCTGGAGCGGATCCGACAGCTCGTCGGCATCCTCCAGCGGCACTGGTCCGAGAACCCGAAGGAGCTGGAGCTGCAGCTCAAGGCGCTGCGCGCGATCCGCGGACCGGCCGTCAAGCGGGTCGAGACGCACATCAGCGAGGCGAACGCCCGGCAGACCGGCGCCATTCTGGTCGAGCTGGTCTCCCAGGCGCTCGACCAGCTCGTCGAAGCCTGCCCGGAGGCGGCCGTGGCCGAGGCGTGCCGCCAGACCGCTGACGCCCTGGAGTCGGAGCTGCGCGCCCGGCTCGCCGCGCGGCCCAGAGGGAGCCACTGATGCACGCAGTCACAACCAGCCCCACGTCCGGCCCTGGAGATAGGAGCAGCGCACAGATGAACAGCAAGAAGGTACTGGTGGTTGACGATAGCCCCACGGAGCTGGCCGTGATGTCAGCCTTGCTGCAGCAGGAAGGCTTCGAGGTCATCACCGCGCGCGATGGCGATGACGCGCTCACCAAGCTGGACCAGGACCGCCCGGTGGTGGTCCTGCTAGACGTCATCATGCCCGGCAAGAACGGCTTCAGCCTCTGCCGGACCATTCGCTCCAACGCCGCCTACGGCCGGACGCCGATCATCCTCGTGACCTCCAAGAGCCAGGATTCCGACCGCTTCTGGGGTCTCAAGCAGGGCGCCAACGAGTACATCGTCAAGCCCTGGGATGCCCAGGGGCTCATCGCGGCCGTGCGGAGGTTCATGTGAGCGAGAGCCAAACCTCCCTCCTGCCCATCCCGAGCTTGTGGGACGGCGAGCCCGCGCCGCCCCGCGGGCCGCAATACCTCACGTTCGACATCGGCGAGGCCACCTTCGCCCTGGCGCTCACCAGCGTGCGCGAAGTGGATCGTCTCCCCGTGGTAGCCACCGTGCCGCGGGTCCCTCCCTGGGTGCTCGGCGTGGTGAACCTGCGGGGCGAGCTGCTCTCCGCCGTGGATCTGGGCGCATTCCTGGGTCTGGACGCGCCGCGTCCTGGCCGCGAGGCGCGCATCGTTGCCTGCCGCGTGCCAGGCATGGAGGCCGGCCTGGTCGTCGAGTCGATGAGAGATATTCGAGAGATCTCTGACGAGTCGTTGCGCCCCCCGAGCGGGCCGGTTGCTCACCGCGTGGCCCGCTATATCAGTGGTGTCCACGACGGCGAGGGTCGCGAGACGCTCGTGCTGGATGTCGCGCGTCTGCTCGGCGCGCCCGAGTTCAGGAGGTTTGCATGAGAGTACACGGCGCAGCCCTCCGTCCCCTCCGGTCGACCCTGCCGGCGCTGGGCGGCTTCCGGTGGCTCGGGATCGCGGACTGGACGCTGTCCACCAGGCTGGCCGTCCTGATGTCCCTGGTGGCAACGGTCGCCATTGGCGTCTCGATCGCCAGCGGCGACGCTCGCATGCGGGCCGACCTGGCCACCAGCCAGCGTACGGCGCTCCTACGCGCCGCGCGCGACACGGCCGCCCGGATCGACGCCCGCCTGCTGGAGCGGCTCGCTACGATCCAGACACTCGCTCGGGCGCCGCAGATCGCCCGCTACGTCTCCGACACCTCCAGCGCCAGGCCCCAGGACCTGGCTGACGTCCGCGCAACGCTCCGTAGCCTGAACGAGCTAGAGACCTTCTTTGACGGCGCCTACATCGTGGACGCGAAAGGCCAGGCGTTGCTCTCCGCGGGCAATCCGCTCAACGTCAATCTCGGGGACCGCGCGTTCTTCACCCAGATCACCACCAGGGACGGCAAACCAGCCGTATCAGACGTCGAACTGACCGCCGCGACTGGCAAGCGCGTGCTCTACTACGGCGCGCCCCTCCGCGGCGATAGCCTGGACGTCAGGGCCGTGCTCGTCCTGCGCGTTCTGATGGACGATATCGACACGCTGGTGGACGGCGACAAGGGCCGCGTTGGCGACCTGACATACGGCACGCTCTGGGATCGCAACGCCATCCGCCTCCACAGCGGCCTGGATCCCGCGCAGGACCTCACTACCGCCGGCCCCCTGTCCGCGGACGTCCAGACCCGCCTGAGAGCCAGCCTCCGCCTGCCCAACGACCGCGCCGTCACCGGCTCGGATGCCGCCCTGGCCGCTCGCATCGCCGAGACAAGAACCAACCAGGACTTCACCCTGAACGGACGGGACGGTGCCACCATCGTGGCGTCCCAGCCGCTCGCCAACGTCCCCTGGGTCTACACCATCCAGCAGCCCGAATCAGCCGCGCTCGCCGCGCTGAACGCGTCCACCGGCCTCTCCTGGATGATCTTCGCCCTCGCCGTGCTCGCAACGCTCGGCGTGAGCCTGGCGCTCTCCAGGCTCGTCGTCAGGCCGCTGAACGACCTCCAGCGCGTGGCGAACGCCATTCGCGGCGGCGATTACAGCGCCCGCGCCGCGGCTCCTGGCAAGGATGAGATCGGCCAGGTGGCCGCCTCGCTCAACCGGATGCTGGACGAGGTCACCGGCCTCATCCAGACCCGAGACGAGCGCGACCGCATCCAGCAGCAGATCATCAAGCTGCTGGGTGAAGTCTCCAGCGCGGCAGAGGGCGACCTGACCGTCGAGGCGGAAGTGACCGACGGCGAGCTTGGCTCGGTCGCGGACGCTTTCAACTACATGGTCAGCGAGCTGCGCCGGATCATCGAGAACGTCAACGACACGACGGTCAAGCTCAACAGCTCCACCGGTGAGATTCTCGCCGCGTCGAGCTTGCTGGTCCGCGGCGCCACCACCCAGGCGCGCCAGATCGCGGACGTCACCCGCAACGTGGACGACCTCTCGCAGTCGATCAGCGTCGTCGCCGAGCGCGCCCTCCAGGGCTCCGAGGTGGCCCAGGCCGCCCGGGTCCACGCCCAGCGCGGGCGAGAAGCGGTTCGCGGCACCGTCGAGGGCATGCAGCGCATCCGGGCCCAGGCCCGCTCCACCGCCAAGCAGATCAAGCGCCTCGGCGAGAGCTCCCAGGAGATCGGCCAGATCGTCGAGATCATCGAGGGCATCGCCGAGCAGACCAACCTCCTCGCCCTGAACGCCGCCATCCAGGCGGCCATGGCTGGCGAGCATGGGCGCGGCTTCGCCGTCGTCGCGGACGAAGTCCGCCGCCTGTCCGAGCGAGCCGCCACCAGCGCGAACCAGATCTCCACTCTGGTCAAGAGCATCCAGGCGGAGACGGCGGAGTCCGTCATCGCTATGGAGAGCAGCACCAGGGAAGTGGTCGAGGGCTCGCGCCTGACTGACCTCGCGGGCCGCTCGTTGGACTCGCTAGACGGCGTCGTCCAGCAGCTCGCGGAGCTGAGCGCCATGATCTCCAGCGCTGCCGATCAGCAGGCCGCGGCGGCGCGCAGCATCGCTCGCTCCATGTCGGAGATCTCAGAAGCCACCCAGACCACCAGCGTGGGCAGCCAGCAGACCGCTGACTCCGTGGGATACCTGGCCCGGCTCTCGGAACAGCTCCGCTCCTCCGTCGCCACGTTCAGGCTCTCCCAGCATGAGGGCAGCCATGCATAACCTGCTCGACCGCGCCACGATCCTGGGTGGGTTGGCGGAGGAGATCCGTCCGCTGCTGCCAACCCTGGGGGGAGCGCTCTCAGACCTCTGTTCGGGCCTCAATCCGGCCCTGGCCGCGGAGCAGGCGCTCGACACCGCCTTCACGGTTCGGGCCGCGGCCGAGATGCTGGATCTCGCCGACCTCGCCGACGCCGCGACTCTGGTGGAGCGCGCGGTGCCAGCCCTGTACGGCGGCCCGCTCGATCTTCGCCGTGAGGGACGGCCGGCCGTCAGGCTGCTGGTCGCGTCCCTGGAGAAGACCGTCGACGGGCTCGTCGTCGGTCTGGCCGCCACGCCGCCGGAGCTGGCCGCTGGCCGGGTAGCCGTCGAGCAGCTCGTCGAGCGGCGCGCACAGCTCGAGGCCGCGACGCGCCGTCCCCTCCTGGACCTTGACGCCATGCTGGCCACGCTGCCAGTGGACGCGCCGGCCAGGGAGCCGATAGACCCCGCTGGCGAAACCGCCGGAGACGACGCCCCGCTCCCGCGAACAGATCACACCGTCCAGACAACCGACGGGCTGGATCGCCGGGTGGAGCCCCAGAACGTAGCGGCCAGCGTGCAGCCTGTCGAGCCGTACCAGAACGGCGTGCACCGCAACGGCATGGATCACCGCCACGCGCGCGTTGTCCCAGATGCCAATGAATCACCAGCGCCTCTCTCGCCCTCTGACAACCATGGCGATGACGCGGCTACCACACCCGAGCCCGTGCAGACCGTCGTCGAGCGTGTCGCGATCGAACCTACCGTCCCACCGATCGCGGCTCTCCAGCCAGCCGTGGTTGAGACCCACGAGCGCCCGGCTGCCGCGAGCGCTCCGAGCGCCCAGATCGAGCCGCCGCTGGCGCCCGCTCCCGAGCCAGAGCGTCGCCAGGCGCGAGACGTCGGCGGATTACCGGTGGGGCCGGTGCGTCTGGAGGCGCCGGCCGCGCCGCCGCCACCACCGCGGATCGAGCAGACCCCAGCGGCGCCGGGATCAGGTGCCGCCCCCCGTGGCCCCATGGCGCCGATCTACCGACTCATTCGCGCGCTCCGAGGCACGTCTCCCGGGACGCGGGGTGATGCGCTCGCACCGACCAGCGCAGCCGATCCCGTCACGACCGGGGCTGCTCACCACAAAGCCAGCCTGGAGTCCGCGGCCCAGATCGCTGAGGACCTCATCACCGCGCCCAGCGTCGCCGAAAGCATACTCGCCGCGGAGCCCGCGGAGGCCACGGAGCTTGTGAAGCCCGCCGGACCCGCGGAGCCCCTGAAGTCCGCGGAGCCCCTGGCGCCGCCCGCGACCAGCGCCCAGACGTCGCCCCCAGTTGTCAAGGTAGAGACAGCGACCTCGCCATCGCGGCCGACCGATGAGCTGCCAGCAGCGGAGCTGGACGTGCCTGAGCCCCCTCCGGAGGAGACCGGCCGCTCAAGGCTGGCCGCCGAGCTCGAGTCGATCACCGCCCGCGTCGCTCGCTTCCAGTTCGTCCTGCCAGACCCGCTGGCCGAGGAGGCGCAGTACGAGGCATCCGATGACCTGCTCGACCTTCTCGATGCCGATGCTGACAGTCGCTCCTCCGACGCTCATTCGACACACGACATAGAGCCGGCGCCCGCTACGACGCGAGAGACCGTCGCGGAAACCGAGCCCCTCGTTGAGCGTGAGCCGGTCGTTGCGCTGGAAGCCAGCCTCGGGTCCGAGCCGTCACTGGACGTCCGGCCTGCGCAAGCGTTCGAGGCTGCCCCTGTCGGACAGGCCCCCGGCCCGGAGCCCTTCGTCGACCCCGAGATTCTGGACGTTTTTCAGCTCGAGTCCGAAGAGCTGCTGCGCGGTATTCGTGACTGCGTCGCACAGATTGGCGCCGATCTGTCGAACGCCGCCGCGGCCGCCGAGGTCCGACGACTCTCCCACACGCTCAAGGGCGCGGCGAATACCGTGGGCTTCTCGACGATTGGGGCGCTTTGCGCCTGTGTCGAGGATCTGCTTGACATCATCCATGAGGCCGGCCAGACGGTCGATCGGCCCGTCGCCTCTTTCCTCGAGACGGCCGTCGACACGCTCGAGGCCCTCAGCGCCACGCCGTTCGAGGCGCGGCTCACCGGTACGGCCGCCTCCGTCAGCGCGCGGGGACGCGCGCTAGCGGAGCGCTACGTCCCGCTGGACGAGCGGTCGGAGGAAGAGGAGGAGTCCCTGCTCGCGCAGACCGGCGAAGCGACTGCCGCGGAGGCCTGGCTCGCCGATCTGTTCGCCACCTCAGCCGACGAGACATCGGAGCCTCCACCGGCGATAGCGGACGGCGTGGCTGAAGCCGCGGCCAACTCCGTTGCCACGGAGTCGACAGACGAGGTCTTCCCCACCGAGGCCGACTTCGAGGCGGACGCCGATCCCGCGGAGATCCAGGCCTGGAACGAGGCCGTTCAAGCGTTCCTCGCGGACACCCTGGAAGCCCCGGCCGCCGAGCACGACGTGCCGCCGGCCAGCGCTCAGGCTCCCCTGGAGCCTGCCACCGCTCCGGCGCCGCCATTCGACGACGGGCCGTCGCTCCAGGAGCCCGCGAGCGAACTGCTGGGGGTCTTTGCCGCGGAGGCGGAGGAGCACCTGACTCGCCTCAGCGAAGCGGCGCTCACGCTTGGTCGCGCTCCGAATGACGGCGCCGCCCTGGCCGAGGCGAGGCGCGTGCTCCACACCCTGAAAGGCGCGGCCGGCTCGCTCGGCCTCGCCGAGATCGAGGCGCTCTGCCATGACGGCGAGACGCGCCTCGGCAACGAGACCGAGGCGGCGCCTGCCAACGCGACTCGCGTCCTGATAGAGACCACCGAGGCGATCGAGGCGCTCCTCGCCCCTGATGGCGCCGAGCATCCTGTCGAGCCTCAGGCGCCTGAAGCTCCCGCCGTTCAGACGGTGGACTGGCCGGCCAGCGCGCACGTCGAGCTGGTCGAGCCGGCGGCTGGCGCCGCCGCGGACGACCTGCCAGCACGTCTGGCGGACGACTCGCCAGCAACGGGCGTCCGAATCGACCTGGCACGCGTCGACGAGCTGCTGAACGTCGTTGGCAACCTGGCGATGAACCGCTCCGGCTTGGAGCAGCGACTGGCGCGCCTCGTTCGCTCGGCAGACGAGCTCCGCCTGACCGTTGCACGCCTGCGGCGCGTCTCCCAGTACCTCGAGGACCGCTACGAAGTCGCCGAGCTGCTTCGGGCGAAGCCGGACGAGCCTCGCTTGGACGACTTCGACGAGCTGGAGATGGACCGCTACACCGAGCTGCATCGCATCTCGCGTGAAGTGGCGGAGATCTCGGCCGACACGGCGACCACCGGCGCCGAGCTGGAGGCGGCCGTCAAGGACGTGGAGAGCCTGCTCGGTCGGCAGCGCGGCCTGGCCGGCGATCTTCAGGACCGCATGCTGGCGATCCGGATGGTCCCGCTCGGCAACTTGCAGACGCGGCTCGAGCGCACAGCGCTCGGCGTCGCCCTGCGCCAGCAGAAGCGCGTGCGCTTCACGCTTGAAGGCAGCCAGATCGAGCTGGACAAGGTCGTACTCGAGCAGTTGGGCGACGTGCTCATCCACCTGGTTCGCAACGCGGTGGACCACGGGCTGGAGTCAAGCGAAACGCGTCGCCTGGCCGGCAAGCCAGAGGCGGGCCAGGTAGCGCTCCGAGCCAGCCGGGAGGGTGGCGAGGTCGTCGTGCGCGTGAGCGACGACGGCAACGGCATAGACGTCGACCGGCTTCACGACAAAGCCGTCCGGGCCGGCGTCGTTGCCGCGGGTGCGGCGCTCACTCGCGACGAGCTGCTCAACCTGGTGTTCGTCCAGGGGCTCAGCACTAGCGATGAGATGACGGAGATCTCCGGTCGGGGCGTCGGCATGGACGTCGTGCAGGCGGTCATTCGGCGGCTCAAGGGCAGTGTCACCGTCGACTCGCGGCCAGGTCAGGGGACGACCTTCGTCCTGCGCCTGCCGGTCATGATGGCTGTGCTGCCAGTCATGTTCGTGCGAGCCGGCGGGCAGCCGTACGCGCTGCCGATGGTCGCCGTCGAGCGAGTGCTGAAGCCCGAGAGCGAAGCCGAGCCGGCCGTCCAGGAGCTTCCGACGATCGAGGTCAACGAGGAGCTGCTGCAGCTTGCCGATCTCGGCCAGGCGCTCGGCTTGCCTCCGGCGCCTCGGGCGGCCGGTCCGCGCCCGGTGGTGGTGCTCCACGTGGGCGACCAGCGGGTCGCCGTGACGGTGGACCAGCTTCTCGGCCAGCAGGAGGTCGTCGTCAAGCAGCTTGGGCCACACCTGCGATCGGTTCGCGGCGTGCTCGGCGCGACGATTCAGGCCAACGGCCAGCTCGCGCTGGTGCTGAACACCGCCGATCTCCTGGTTGGCCGCTCGGTGCCGTCGCTCGCGGGCCGCGTCAACGTCGCCGCGCCCGCGAG
>JADZDV010000271.1 GCA_020850915.1 Chloroflexota bacterium
CCTTCGCACCAGGCGCCACGATTGGACCGGATCGGTGACCGTCCGCACCCAGGTGGCCAGGACGTTGAAGCTCAGCGCGGTCAGCATGATGGCCAATCCCGGAAAGGTGACCTGCCACCAGGCCGAGGTCAGATACTCGCGCCCCTGTGCCAGCATGAGGCCCCACGACGAGTCGGGCGGCTGAATGCCCATGCCCAGGAAGTCGAGCGAGGCCTGGGTCAGCATCATGGCCGCGACCTCCAGCGTGGCCAGCACCAGCACCGGCGAGAGCAGGTTCGGCAGCATGTGGCGAACGATGATCCGCGCGTCACCGCAGCCAAGCGCCCGCGCCGCCTCGACGAAGGCGTGCTCCCGCAGGGTCAACATCATCCC
Organism: Chloroflexota bacterium; assembly: GCA_020850915.1. Next base: position 373 of record JADZDV010000271.1, read on the forward strand.
CCGGGTGACGCGAGCGTAGACCATCCAGCGCGTCATGACAAGTACCAGGATGACGTTGGCGAAGCTCGGTCCCAGGGTGAACAGGACGAACAGGGCGATCAGCAACGAGGGCAGGCTCATCTGCCAGTCCACCACGCGCATGATGACGTCCTCCACCCAGCCCCGGTAGAAGCCCGCCAGCAGACCGAGGGTGACGCCCACTGTGCCGGAGATCAGCACGGTCGCGAGGCCGACAGTCAGGGAGATCCGGGAACCGAAGATCAGCCGGCTCAGCGTGTCTCGGCCGAGCGCGTCGGTCCCGAGCACGTAGGGCGGCTTGTCCGCCAGGGCTGACGGTGTGCCCGGTGGCTTGTTGCGCATCGGGATCGTCTGCTGATTCGGGTCGTGCGGCGCGACGGCCGGCGCGAAGATGGCGCAGAAGGCAACGAGCAGGATGAACACCGTCGCCGCCAGAGTGATGCGATCGCTCGCCAGCGCCCACAGCACCTGGTCCCCCGTGAGGCGTGGTCGCCCCTTGTCAGCGGCCGACGCCGCCTCTCGCGCTGTCGCGCTGGGCTCGCTGGTGTGGGCCGCTGGCAGGCTGGTGGACATAGCGCGAATCAGCTCCTCGTTAGCGCGCCGCGGCGCCGAAACGAACGCGCGGGTCGACGACCGCGTAGGCGAGATCGACCAGGAGGTTCAGGGTGATCACCATCGTGGCGACGATGAAGACGGTCGCCTCGATCAGCGGGAGGTCTCGGCGGAGGATCGACTGGATCGTCAGCGAGCCGATGCCAGGCCAGCCGAAGATCGTCTCCACCACCACCGCGCCGTTGAACAGCGCGGCCGTCTCGTCGCCGCACAGCGTCAGGATCGGGATCGCCGCGTTCTTCAGCGCGTGCGAGAAGATGACGGCTGGCGCGGCGAGCCCCTTGGCGCGCGCTGTGGTGACGTACATCTTGCTGACCTCGTCCAGCATCGCGCTGCGCGCGACCTGCGCAACACGCCCGATCGGCCGCAACGAGAGCGCCATGGCCGGCAGGACCACGTAGTTGAGGCCACCGAAGCCGGATGTCGGCAGCAGGCCGAGCTGCACGGCCAGGACGAGGATCAGCATCAGGCCGAGCCAGAACTCGGCAATCGAGACGCCGCCCAGGGAGAAGACGGTGAGCAGGCGGTCGGCGAGAGAGCGCGGCCGGACGGCTGAGACCACACCTAACAGGATGGCAATTGGAAAGGCGACGAGCGCGGTGACGCCGCCAAGATAGAGCGTGGCCGGCACGCGTTGGAGAGCGACCGGCATGGCCGGCACGCGCTGCCAGAGCGACATCCCAAAGTCGCCCTGGAGCCAGCCGCCTGCCGCGCGACTGAACTGCACGTACAACGGGTCGTCGAGCTGGAGGGTGCGGCGCAGTTCGAGGTACTGCGTCTCAGACGCCTCCTGGGGGAGCATCAGCTTGGCTGGGTCACCGATCATGTGGCCGAGCAAGAACACGGCGATCATGACGGCGACCAGTACGAGACCGGAGTAGACGATTCGCCGCACGAGGTAGGCGGTCATGGCATCCCCCGATGGCCGGCCGCGCGCGCCGAGCAGCAGGCCGTGTCTCGTCTGTCTGAGACCAAGTGTAGGCCGCTCCAGGCCTGCTGTCTACTCGATCCGGTACAGTCAGCGCATGCCGTACCAACCAGTCGTCATTCAGCCGGACGTGGTCCGGTTTACCGTCGAGTTCCCCGACGATCCCCGCCGCCACGTTCACAGCTTCCTGCTGTTCGCCGGCGACGAAGCGCTCCTGATCGACGCCTCCTGGGACACACCGGAGGGGCACGCGGCGCTCGAGGCCGCTCTCGCAACCCGCGGCCTCGGTCCGGAAGCGGTGCGAACCGTCCTGATCACCCACCTCCACGCCGATCACGTCGGTCTGGCGGCGAGACTCCAGCGGTTGGGCGCCCGGATCCTCTACCACCCGGGCGACGAGATCACGATGCGCAGCATCTATCAGCATGTGGAGGAGTTTCGCGGCCACACCCGCGTCTGGGAGGAGCTGAACGGCGGTCCGCCCGATCTCGGGCTGATCATGAGCCGCTCGCCGCTCATCTCTGAGAAGCTGAAGGCGGTGCCGGAGCCGGACCAGCGCCTGCGCGGCGGCGAGGTGATCGCGCACGGTCCGTTCAGGCTCCGGCCCGTCTGGACGCCCGGCCACACCCTTGGCCATCTCTGCTACTACGAGCAGACGAACCGCTGGCTCTTCACCGGCGACCACGTCCTGCCGAAGATCAGCCCCCACGTTGGCCTGTACGTTCACGCGACCGGCAATCCCCTGCTGAGCTACATGGACTCACTCCGGCTGCTGAACGACTACGACGTCAGTCTGGCGATCCCGGCGCACGGCGATCCGTTCCCAGACCTGCACCACCGCCTGGACGAGCTGACCGCCCACCACCACGAGCGGCTGACGGAGCTGGAGGCGGTGGCTGGCCACGGCCCGGCAACGGCGTGGGAGATCGCCGGTCGAGCGCACTGGACCCATCGCAAGGTGAGTCTGCGCGACCTGTCGCCGTGGCACTGGCGCCTGGCGCTGGCTGAGACGATCGCCCACCTGGAGCTGTTGCGCGCGCAGGGCCGGATCACTAAGCGGTTCGTGCCCGGCCTGGTACAGTACGGCCCGGTGGAAGGCGTCTCGCGGGGATGAGAGCTGTCAGAGCTCTGGCGGCTTGTTGCCGTGAGCCACGGCGTCCAGGAACTCGTAGGCGAGGCGGTAGCGCTTCAGCATGTCCGCCAGGCTGTCCCCGTTGCTCGGGGCGAACTTCTCCGCCCAGCGCGCGGCGAGCTGGAACATCGTGATGTCCTCGCTGGCGCCGCCGACAGAGATGATCTGAGCTGTCGCTGTCGCGCCTGTCTGGGGCGCAGCAGGCCGATTCTGGTTGTCTGACACAACATTCACCTGATCACTGGTTGGCACAGACTCTGTGCCCTCACTATAGCGTCTGCACCAGCACCTATACTGAAGCCGCGTCGCCAGACCCGCGGGTTGGGCCAGGGTGCGCCCGACTCGTGTTGAATCGGGCAGCGGCTACCCCCTACCGGTCCGTCGATCACGCTGCAACAACGTTCGGGCGCACTCGCCGGAACAGCGGCGGTCCGAACAGCGGAGGATCCGTGCGAATCGGCATCGTGGGACCGGGCGCCATGGGCACGCTGTTTGGCTGCCTGCTGGCTCGCTCAGATGGACGAGCAGCCGACGTCTGGCTGCTCTGTCGGCGCGCGGCCGACGCCGCGCGCATCGAGGAGCGGGGGCTGCTCGTCGAGCGGGACGGCGAGACCCTCCACGCCAGGGCGCGGGCGACCGCCCAGCCACGGGATGCCGCGCCGCTCGACCTGCTGATCGTGCTGGTCAAGGCGTTCGCGACCGCCGACGCCATCGCTACGTGCGCGCCGGCGCTGGCGCCGGATGGTGTCGTGCTGACCCTTCAGAACGGTCTCGGCAACGACCGGACGATCGAGGCGACCGTCGGCGCGGGGCGTGTGCTGGCCGGCGTGACCTCGCAGGGCGCCACGCTGCTCGAGCCGGGCCACACTTGTCACAACGGCGCGGGCTCCACTGTGCTGGCCGACCTGGCGCCGCCCGGCGCCGGGGAGCCGACGCCTCGGGCCCGGCGGACAGCCGCCCTGCTCAGCCGCGCCGGCATCGCTACCGAGGCAGTGGCGGACGCGGCGCCGGTCATCTGGGGCAAGCTTGTGGCCAGCTCGGCGCTGAACCCGCTCACCGCGCTGACCGGCCGGCGCAACGGCGAGCTCCTGAGCGAGCCGTCGTGCCTGGCGCTCGCGGAGGACACCGCCCGCGAGACGGCGCGCGTCGCCGGGGCGGCGGGCGTGCCGCTGCCGTTCGCGGACCCCGCCG
>JADZDV010000272.1 GCA_020850915.1 Chloroflexota bacterium
CGGCGAGGTGGACATGTCGATCATCTCGGATGGCTGAGCCCACTTCACGCGGGATCAGGGACCGAAGAACATCCAGTACAAGGCGCTCGTCCCGGCGAGGCCGGGGCTCAGCGTCGGCGTCGCGAAGCGAAAGACAGCTCGCCGGCCGCCTGGGCGTACCTGATCTGCGCGGCCGGCGCGAAGAACCAGGTTGCCTGGAGCGGATCCTTTCCCGGCTACTATATGTCTCACCAGGACGTCGTCTGCTCGCCCAGTCCCAAGGAGCGACCGGCGCCCAGTTCGCGGGATCGCGGCGTCAAGCACGTTGTCTCCCGCCCCGGCTCGAGCTCGCACAGGCCTGGCCTCAGTGGGTGGAGATGTGGACGAAAGAGGTTGGAGGCTAACATCCCAGCTATAGGATCCCTTCGCTTTCGCCGACCGCCCAGGGGGGACGAGCCGTGAGCGCCGATTCAGTTCAGCTTCGCGAGAGCGGCCAACAGCAGGCTCGAGCTAGCGAGCGGCGGTTCACGGTGCCCTCGACCATCTTGCTGCTGATCCCGCTGACGGTGTTCCTGCTGGTCTTCTTCGTGCTGCCGTTCGGCGTGATGTTCCAGCAGAGCTTCTTCATCACGCCGCTCCAGGCCAACGGCAACGTTTCGGCCACGCTGGCGAATTACGCCAAGCTGTTCGGTGATTTCTTCTACGTCAAAGTGCTCCTGCAGACGGTCGCGCTGGGCGTGGCAGTGACCGTCTGCAGCCTCCTGCTCGCCTTCCCGGTGGCGTACGTCCTGGCGCGCACGGAGACGCGCTGGCGGCAGCTCCTGGTGTTCCTGGTCATCTCGCCCCTCATGGTGAGCATCATCATCCGCTCGTTCGGCTGGATGGTGCTGCTCGGGCGGGCTGGGACGATCAATACGACGCTCCTCAGCCTCGGTCTGATCCAGCGGCCGCTCGAGCTGATGTACAACTGGTCGGGCGTGGTGATCTCTCTGACCCACGTCCTTCTGCCGTTCATGATCCTGACCCTCTCCAGCGTGATCGAGAGCATCCCGGTCAGTCTCGAAGAGACCGCCGCGGTCCTGGGCGCGGGCCGCTGGGCGCGGTTCCGCTTCGTCCTGCTCCCGCTGAGCATGGAGGGGATTGGCGCCGGGCTCACCCTGGTCTTCATGCTGGCGATCGGCAGCTTCGTGTCAGTGCTGCTGGTTGGTGGCAGCGAGACGCTCGTTCTGCCGCTCCTGATCTACCAGCAGATCATCCTGCTTAACAACAACTTTGCCGCGTCGATCGCGACGATGCTGCTGGTGATCTCGCTCGGCCTGCTCTACTTCCAGGCGCGCGCGTTCCGCGTGCGTGGCTCGGTGTGAGGTGGTCATGCGACTCGACGCCGGCGTCCTCGCCCTTCGCCTCTATACCGGCCTCCTGCTGCTCTTCCTGAGCCTGCCGATCCTCGTCGCGCTGGGCGTGGCGTTCGGCACCGACAAGATCGCCCACTTCCCACCGAACGGTCTGACCATCCGCTGGTTCGGCGAAGCGGCGGCCAACAGTACGTTCATGAACTCGCTCGGCAACAGCTTGAAGCTGGCCCTGCTCACCACCTTCTGCGCCATCGCCCTGAGCCTGCCCTGCTGCCTGGCGCTGGTGCGGCGCCGCTTTCCCTTTCAGAACTTGCTGGAGTCGTTCCTGCTGTCTCCGCTGAGTCTGCCTGGCATCGTCTTCGGCGTGTCGCTCCTGGTCTTCATGGGCGTCGCCGGCTTCGGTCTGGCTCCCTGGGGGCTGCTCGTGGGCCACGTCGTGATCGCCGTGCCGTACGTGCTCAAGACGGTTGTGGCGGTCTATCGCGGCCAGGACCAGGCGTTCGAGGAGTCGGCGATGGTCCTCGGCGCGAACCCCTGGCGCACCTTCTGGTACATCACGCTGCCGCTCATTCGGCCCGGCATGGTCGCCGGCGGGCTGTTCGCCTTCCTGACCTCGTTCGACAACGTACCCGTCTCGATCTTCCTCACGACCTCGAGCACGACGACCCTGCCGGTCGCCGTGTTCAGCTACCTCGTCAACCAGGATTTCGACGCCATCGTCGGCGCCATCTCGGCGATCCAGATCTTCCTGGTCCTTGCGATCCTGTTCGTCGTAGATCGGTTCTACGGACTGAGCCAGATGACGTCCCTGGGAGGGCAGTAGGAGCGGTCATGTCGGATGTCGAGCTGCGCGGCGTGCACAAGCGGTACGGGTCGGTCACGGCCGTCGAGTCGCTCGACCTGCGGGTGCAGGCTGGAGAGTTCGTTTCGCTCCTGGGGCCGAGCGGCTGCGGGAAGACGACCACCCTGCGGATGATCGCCGGGCTGATCCGGCCCGACGCGGGCGATGTCGTCATTGCCGGGCGCTCGGTCAATCATGTGCCGGTCCATCGTCGCGGGCTGGGGCTGGTGGCTCAGAACTACGCCCTGTTCCCCCACATGAGCGTGCTGGACAACGTGACGTTCGGCCTCCGCATGCGCAACATGGCCTCGGCCAAGGCTCGCCGCAAGGCGATGGAGGCGCTGGAGGTCGTCCGCCTGACCGGAATGGAAGGGCGCTACCCACGGCAGCTCTCCGGCGGCCAGCAGCAGCGGGTAGCGCTGGCGCGCTGCATCGTCGTTGAGCCGACCGTCCTGCTGCTCGACGAGCCGCTCGGAGCGCTGGACAAGAAGCTTCGCGAGACGATGCAGGTCGAGCTGAAGCTGCTCCAGCGGCAGTTGGGCATCACGACCATCTTCGTGACGCACGACCAGGAAGAGGCGCTCACGATGTCGGATCGGATCGCCGTGATGAATCGTGGACGGCTCGAGCAGTACGGCACGCCAGAGGAGGTCTATGAGGCGCCGCGCAATCGGTTCGTCTCGGATTTCATTGGTGTGTGCAACTTCCTGGAGGGCCAGGTTGTCGGACGCGACAACGGCACAATCGCCGTACGGACGGACGGCGGCCTGCTGATAAAGCTGCCAGCCACCCAGGCGCCCGAAGGGCTGAGCCAGGGCTCCAGAGTCATCGCCACGGTCCGCCCGGAGAAGATCCTGCTACACGCGAGCGGCGCGCCGGCCGGCGACAGCACGACGGCGACCCTGGAGGCGGCGGTCTATCTCGGTACGGCGATTCACTACCACCTGCGGACCCCGGGCGGCGAGCGGCTTCTCGCGTACCGCCAGAGCGACGCCGCGGCTCCGCGCGACCTACAGACTGGCTCTGAGGTCGCCGTATCCTGGGAGCCCCGGGCGGTCCGGATCCTTGCCGAGTAGCAGGTGTGTCCACCACTGCCACTCGGCTCTTCTGACGCGAACCCAGCTCACATCCGCCCTCCCGGCGCGGTCCAGCGACGGGTGCACGGTCAAGTCGACTCGTGGCCTCATCCAGCCCGCGACCATGACCGCGGCTTCGGGCGGGAGGGCATGTACCCCCGGACCGCCTTCTGGAAGATGGTCAGCAGGTTCGCGGCGCCAACATCATCCCCGCTGAGCTGGGTCATCCCGGGCGGCCCTGCCTGGCCGCCGACCCGGCCTACAGCCTGGTGGACTGATGCGGCTCGGGCGCCACCCCTTCCATTCCCAGGCCGTCCAGGATCTTCAGGGCGATCTGGGCAACCAGCCGGTCGTCGGACTGCTCCAGGCGCAGGCCGGTGATCGTCTCGATGCGCTGGAGACGATAGCTCACGGTGTTGACGTGGACGCTCAGGTCGCGCGCGGCCTGCTGAGGGCTGCCGTGCCGTTCCAGGTAGGCCGCCAGCGTTCGCACGAAGTCCGCTCGGTGCTTGCGGTCGTACGCCACCAGCGCACCCAGCGTCTCCTCGGCGAATGACCGGAGGTCGTCGGAATCGGCGACGCGGAAGAGCAGCCGGTAGATGCCAAGCTCGTCGTAGTTGATCACCTGGCCGCGCCGACCAAAGCGCAGCCCGACCTCCAGCGCGCGCCGGGTCTGGGCGTAGATGCGCGGCAGAGCCGCCGGCGAGGCGGCGACGCCGCTGATGACGGCGGTTACCACGACGTTCGGGAACAGGTGCTTCAGGAACCGCGGCAGGGTTCGAGCCAGCTCGGCTGGCGACTCCAGCGGGGCCGGGTCCTCGCGGTCCGGCTCGGGGACGAGCACGACGGTCTCGCGCAGCCGCGCGACGGCGACCGCCTGCCTGGCGTGGCGCTCGGCGAGACCCACGGCCGAGTCGAGCACGCGGCGTCGCATGGCGAGCGCGGCCGGCGAGTCCTCGCTCGCTTCACCTGTTCCGCTGGCGAGCGGCTCCGGCACCAGGGCCAGGAGCCGGTAGCGGCGCGTCGGGTCATAGCCGACCCGGCTGGCGTGCTCGCGCGCCTCCAGCTCGTCCTTGAACAACCCGAGGAGCAGCCCTTCGACGATGTCGTGTTTGAAGCGACCCGCGACCTCGACGCTCGTGCGCTCGTGCATCAGGGCCAGGGCGTAGACCGTGGCGGCGTGCTGCACCGTCAGGAGGTCCAGTTCGTCGCCGGCATCCTCTCGCTCGGCGATGACCAGGTAGCCGAGGATCGTCTCGGCCACCGAGATCGGCGCGATGACACAGCTTCCCTCGATGCCCCAGTCGGGCAGGGCAGGCAGCCGTAGCGGCCGCCGTTCCTCGGCCAGCGTTGCCAGAACCTGGCCAGACCCGCTGGCGCCCGGCATCCAGCCCCGGGCCAGGAGGCCCGCGTACTGGGCGCCCATCTCGTGGTCTGATCCGCCCGGGCCGGCCGCGGCTCGCGCCTGGAGCCCGGGGTCGAGCACACTCACCTCGCGTCCGATCAGCCCGGCGAACCCGCTGGTGATGCCGCCGACGCCTATCCCCTGGAGCACCATCGCCGTCAGACGATCGTACACGGCGATCGCCTGCTTCAGCAGGGCATTCTGTCGCTCCAGCGCCCCCTTGGGAGAGAGCGCCCGTGCCGGCTCCCCGCGTGGGAGATCGTCGTCCGGCGGACCGGCCGCTGCTTGCAGCGCGACGCGATCCTCCGTGCTAGCGTCTTCGGGCGTTGCCACGTGGTCTTGTTCAGCCATGCAGCGCGCGGAGCAGCGGCACGGCGTCGGAGGCGAAGCCGCTGGGCATGCTGGCCAGGATGCCCTGGACGCGCGGTCGGCCGCCCTCGATCAGCTCCATGGCGATCTCGATCCCCACCTCTGAGCTTCGCTCGCCCGCCTGCCACATCCGCTCGAGCAGCGGTTCGGGGAGACCGGCGTCCAGCACCTCGTGCTGGAGGTACTCCGCGTGGCGGAAGTCGCGCAGCGGCATGACGCCGAGCACCAGCGGCAGGTCGATTGGACCGAGCCGCTCCAGGAAGCTGGCCAGTAGTTCCAGGTCGAAGACGGGGCGGGTCACCAGGAAGCTCGCCCCGGCGGCGATGACGCGCCGGACCCGCTCGACCTCGTCATCGACGTTCGCGGCGGAGACGTTGAGGCGCGCGCCGATCACGAAGTCAGTCGGCTTGCGGATCGGCATGCCGTTGCAGTCGCGGCCTTCGTTCAGGCCGCGCAGCGCCTGGACCAGGCCGATCGCGTCCACGTCCCAGACGCCCGCCCTTGGGTAGTCGCCGTGGACCGGCGGCACGCCGGTGCGGCAGATCACGGTGCGCAGGCCAAGGGCGTGCGCACCCAGCAGGTCAGCCTGGAGCGCCACCAGGCTCCTGTCCCAGGTGGTCACGGTCAGCACAGTCTCAACCTGAAGCCGCTGTTGGAGCAAGACGGCCACGGTGACGGGACTCATGTGGGCGCGGGTGCCGCTCGCGGGCACCACGGCCAGCGCGTCGGCCCCCGCTTCCTTGAGCAGCCCACCCTCCGCGACGGCCCGCTCGGCGTCTCCGCCGGCCGGTGGCTGGACTTCACAGGCGACGACGAACTGCCGGCGCCCCAGCTTCTCGCTGAAGCCGCTGGGAACTCCTGACGCGGCCGGGGGCTCCTGGTGCGACGTCGGGCGGGCGGAGGCGTGGGCTCGGCGCCGCTGGAGCGGGCGCATCCCCTCCACCCCCCGGGCAGCCGCCTCGATGTGGGCCGGCGTCGTCCCGCAGCAGCCGCCGATGATCGCCGCGCCAAGCTCCACGAAGCGCCGCGCGGAGCGGGCGAAGTAGTCCGGCTCGGAGGTGTACTGAAAGTGGCCCCCGACCAGGCGCGGCAGTCCCGCGTTCGGCTGGGCACTCAGGGGCAGGTCGGTGTGGCGGGCCAGCTCGCCGACGACGTCCTGAGTAGCCTGCGGACCGAGGGTGCAGTTTACGCCGATGACCGTTGCGCCCAGCCGCTCCAGCGCTGCCGCGACCTCCTCGGGCGAGTCGCCGGCGATGGTCCGCCCGTCGTCCATGAAGGTCATCTGCGCGATGATCGGAATGTCGCCGATCTCGCGCGCCACTTCCAGCGCCTCCCGCATCTCCGCGAGGTCGCCGAACGTCTCCAGCATGAGGAGATCCACGCCGGCCTGGACGAGCGCCTCGACCTGCTCGCGATGCGCCGCCCGCACCTCGTCGGTGGTCAGACGGCCGCGGGCCGTCGCCGGCTGGACCGGTCCGACCGAGCCCGCGACCAGGACCGGCACGCCAGCCGCCTCCTGGGCCTCGCGCGCCACGCGCACGCCGGCCCGGTTCAGTTCGACGACGCGCCCCTCCAACCCGAAGCGGGCCAGGCGGAAGCGGCTGGCGCCGAACGTGTTTGTCTCGATGATGTCCGCGCCCGCCGCGACGTACGCTTCATGGATCGAGCGCACGAGCTCGGGTCGCGAGTGGCTCAGCTCCGGCAGCGCGCGGTCGAGCGAGACGCCGCCAGCGTGCAGCATCGTCCCCATCGCGCCATCGCAGACGAGGACCCGGTTTGCCAACAGTGCGAGCAGCCCACTCTCCACCAGCTTCTCCCGGGTCGGCAGCCGCCCGATGTGGCCCGTTCGTCGCCGCGTGGATTCTTCCGTTGCCATTATGAAGTCCGGCGGTGGCGAACGCCTTGTTTCGCGCTCACAACACGTGTCCAGCGATCTTTGTAGCAGTACAACGGAGTCAGAACGCACCCTGAATTCGGACAACGGCCACGATGGCTACGGTTGACCGAAATGGTCACCACGATATCGGCCGCCTGCTCATCTCCTGCGCCGACTGCCCCGGCATCGTCGCGGCCGTGTCGCGCTCTCTCTACGAGCACGGCGCGAACATCGTCCACTGAGACCGGCACTCCACGAACCCCGTTGGCGGCACCTTTTTCATACGACTCGAACGCCTCCCGGGACATCCCCTTCCATTATGTGCCAGCGGACCCCGCGAACAAGCAGGCGGCCGAGCGGCAGCAGCTCACTCTGGTCGAAGGGCAAGCCGACACGCTGAGTTCGCCCACCACAGGTAGCTCGTCGGCTCGGACTTTGGAAGGGCTACGGCACGCTGGACGGGTCCGTCGTCGGCTTCCTGCTGCTCCACAAGGGCTTCAGCAAGGACTGACCCATCCTGCCGTACGACGTGCTGCGAGCGAAGCAGCCTCTGGCCGAGGCTGGCTGTCCCAACGGCCTCGAGATCGACGTCACCAGCACGAACTACGTCTCAGACAGCCTGGACGTCATGGAGGCAGAGGCGCTCCGACTGGGGGAAGGGGGGATCCGTGGCAGGCGGCCTCTAACGGCGGCCCCGAAGGATGCGGGCACCTTCAATCCGAAGCTGCGGGCTCGACGGGGCGTTGTCGGGCCGCTACAAGAGGCAGCAGACGAAGTTTGTAGGAGGTACCGATGTTACGCTGGACTGGTGGTCGGACAATAAGACAGGAGGTTGCCAGGGTGATTGTGACTCACGCCCCGCCTGCTCCTGTCCCGCCGACCGCCAGTCCAGCCAGGCCAGCAACCGCGCCAACCCCGGCGTCGAGGGGCATCGCCTGGCCGCGGCCGACCGTTCCGCGCATCTCCGCCCGGGCGGCGCACGCCCTGTCCCTCCTGCTGCGCCCCAGCAAGCTCTGGTACGCGGTCGCTCTCCAGCTCGAGCGGCATCCCCGGCTCTACCGTCTCTTCAGGGAGGCTGAGAGGGTCGTCAAGGGCCGACTGTTTGGCTGCAAGATGTGCGCGCAGTGCGCTCTGCCGTCCACGGTCTATTCCTGCCCGATGACCTGCCCGAAGCAGCTTCGCAACGGTCCGTGCGGCGGCGTCTCCCCC
>JADZDV010000273.1 GCA_020850915.1 Chloroflexota bacterium
CGCGACGACCTCCAGGCCCTGCTCCTCCTCACCGTGGAGCAGGAGCAGGCCGGCGCGCGCCTGGCGCAGGTGGAGCAGGAGCGCGCGAAGCTCCAGGCAGCCCTCGTGAGCGCCGGTACCCGTGAGGGTGAGCGGGGCCTGCGCGCTCTGGTGGCGAGGACCGCCACTTCGCCCCGACGTGAGCGACTGGTCGTCCTGCTGGACGAGGTCCGTCTCGCGGTGGCCGAGCTGCGCGTCCGTCACGCGCGCGCGGCCGAGCTGCTCGGCGCGTCCGCGGAGCTGGCCCAGCGCAGCCGACTGTTCCTCCAGCGCCTCACCGGCGCCGAGCCGGCCTATCAGCGGCCGATGCTCTACCAGGCGCCCACCCCCCTCGCAGCCGGCTTCGTCGGGACCGACACGGTGACGCCATGACCTGGGCGTTCTTTGGCCTGGACATCGGCGCGCGGGCCCTCCAGGCCCAGCAGACAGCCATCAACACCACCGACCACAACATCGCCAACGCCAACACGCCCGGCTTTAGCCGCCAGATCGTCCAGCTCGAGACGACCCCGCCCTTCACTGTGCCGGGTCTGAGCAGCGTGGCGGGCGTCGGCCAGCTTGGCACGGGTGTCGCCGCCGCCGCGATCGGGCGCGCTCGGGACGGCTTCCTGGACCTCCAGTACCGCGGCGAGGCGAGCAAGCTCCAGCAGTCCCAGGTGACAGAAGACACCCTTGGTCGCGTCGAAGGCGCCCTCCAGGAGCCATCGGACACCGGCATCGGCGCCGAGCTGAGCAGGTTCTTCCAGGCCTGGCGCGACCTCGCCAGCAACCCGACCGACTCCGCTGCCCGGACAGTCGTCCTTCAACAGGCCGCCACCCTGACGGACCGCCTCCACCAGGCGGCTCAGCAGCTTCAGGCGATCGGCCAGGACCTGAACGACCAGGTTGCCTCCGCCGTGACCGACGTCAACGACCTCGCGCAGCGGATCGCCACCCTGAACCTCCAGATCGTCCAGGTGGAGTCGAGCGGCCAGCAGGCCAACGACCTGCGCGACCAGCGCGACCTCATGCTGGACCGACTGGCTGCGCTGACGCCGATCACCACCGCCGAGCAACCGGACGGCGTCGTCAACGTCTGGATCGGCGGCCACGCCCTGGTCAGCATCGGCAACGTTGACGGGCTCACCACCACGCCAACCGGTCCCGGCGGGGCCTGGGAGGTCCGCTTCTCTTCGGACAACGCGCTCATCAGCCCGACCGCTGGCAAGCTGCGCGGCCTGCTGGACGCGCGGGATCAGCTCGTGCCCGCCTATCAGTCACAGCTTGACGGTCTGGCCGCGAACCTGGCCAGCACCGTCAACGCCCTCCACACGACCGGCTACGGTCTGGACGGCCTCACCGGACGGGCGTTCTTCTCTGGCAACACCGCCGCCACCATCGTCGTGGACCCGACCGTCGCCGGGGATCCGAAAAAGGTCGGCGTGGCCGGCGCCACCGGCCGGGTGGGCGACAACAGCGTCGCCGCCGCCATCGCGGCGCTGGAGAGCGACGCCCAGCCCACCGCGGAAAGCCTCTACCAGGCGCTGGTCACCGGCCTCGGCTCCGCCAGCAGCTCCGCGCAACACGCAACGGAGAACCACGCCATCCTGCTCCAGAGCATCACCGCCCGTCGCCAGGCCGTCTCTGGCGTGTCGCTGGACGAGGAGACCGTCAACCTCCTCCGCTACCAGCGCGCGTACGAGGCCGCGGCCCGTGTCATCACGGCCGTGGACCAGCTTCTGAACAAGCTCATCAACGAGACGGGCGTGGTGGGACGCTGACATGAGCCCGAGCATGCGCATCACCAATCAGACCATCGTGGACGCCGTCGTCCGCAATCTGAACGCCCATCTCGAGCGGCTCGACGAGCTGCAGCGGCAGCTCACCAGCGGCAAGCGCCTGACCCGCCCGTCAGATGACCCCGCCGCTCTGGGTCTCGCGCTGACCTATCGCAGCGCCATCGAGACGGGTAAGCAGTACCTCCGGACCATGGACGGCGCCACCGCCTGGCTCAACGCCACCGACAGCGCGCTTGGCTCCGCCTCGGATCTGCTCCAGAACGTCCGCACCCTCGCGGTCCAGGGCGGTAATGACTCCCTCGGCCAGAGCGAGCGCGACGCGCTGGCAACCCAGGTCGATCAGCTCCTGAACCAGCTTGTGGACGTCGGCAACAGCACGTTCCAGGGCCAGCGCCTCTTTGCCGGCCTCAAGACGGACACCGTTCCGTTCAGCCTCAACGCCGGCCCGCCCACAACCGTCAGCTATCAGGGCGACAACGGCGCGATGCTCCGCGAGATCGACCTCCACACCAGCGTCTCGATCAACGTGCCCGGCAGCACCGCCTTCCCGGCCGCGTTCGCCGCCCTCGTCCAGCTTCGCGACGACCTCCGCTCCGGCAACTCCGCCGCCATCCGCGGCGCGGACCTCTCCTCCGTCGATAGCGCCCTCAACGGCGTCCTCGCCACCCGCGCCGATGTCGGCGCTCGCGTCAACCGCGTTGAGGCGGCCAGCGCCTGGCAGCAGAAGCTCCAGGTTCACCTGACCGAGCTGCTCACAAAGACCGAAGACGTGGACTACACGGAAGCGATCACAAAGTTCACCACGGAGGAGACCGTCTACAAAGCCGCCCTCCAGGCCGGTACCTACGCGCTCCAGCCCAGCCTCATGGACTACCTGAAATGAGCGCCCCCTGTCATCCTGAGCTGAACAGGCGGCTGCGCTCGCCCAATGTCACCAATGACAGGATTTGTCATTGAAAGCGTCCGCGAAGGATCTCACCCCTCACCACCACGGACCCTCGAACCGCCTGACGCCAGCATTCACGAGGAGACCATGCAGGTACAGACCACCCGCTTCGGCCCGCTCGAAACGCTCGACCTGCCAGACGACGCGGCCCTTCTCTTCCCTGACGGCCTGCCTGGCTTCGAGCAGCACAGCGCCTTCGCCCTGGTAGAGGATCGTACGTACCTGCCGTTCTGCTGGCTCCAGTCTCTCGCCGACCCCAACGTCCGCTTCCTCATGGTCGACCCCGCGGTCGTGGACCCGGACTACCACCCCACTGTCACCGGGTCTGACGCGGACGCCCTCGCGCTGGAGGCCGGGGACGCCTTCCGCGTCTACGCCATCCTGGTCGCTCGCGACGACCTGCGCACCGCCACGGCGAACCTCAAAGCGCCAGTCCTGGTCAACTGGCCGCGCAAGCTCGGTCGCCAGGTCATCCTCATGGACGACCGCTATGGCCTCCGCCATCCCCTGGTCCCCGCCGACTCCGCTGCACCATCGCGTGGCGAGCTGAGGGCAGACGCGTGCTCGTCCTGACCCGTCGGCCAGGCGAGGCGATCCTGATCGGCCCGGACGTCGAAGTCGTCGTTCTGAGCGCCGACCCCCAGCAGGTCCGACTCGGCATCCGCGCCCCCCGCGAGGTCGCGGTCCTCCGCCGCGAGCTGCTTCAGCAGGTCCAGACCGAAAACCGCCACGCTGCCACTCCCGCCCCCCTCGCCATGACCGCTGCCCTCGCCTCTCTGCGCCACGAGGGGCGGCTGTAGTCTCGCGACAGCCTCGCGCACGAAGGATGCGGGACCATGCCCATCACGCTGTGCGTGCCGAGTGCGACCGACTCACGTTGAAGCCAGCAGCACCTGCCCGGGTCAGCGGTCGAGGCGGGCTGGTCTGGTACCTCGCGGACGGTTGCTGCCTGACGAGGGCGGCCACATTCGCCGCGCTGCCGTTCGCTGCGCTCAGGCCAGGCAGTGCAGGCACCGGGGGGGCGCCGCTATCGGTCCGACGACGCTGCAACATCCTTCGAGCGCACCCGTGTGTGCCGGTGTACAGGCGCCGGTGGTATCATGGTCCTCGAACAGATACCAGCTTGATGCCATGAACCACGGTCCGTGGAGTGTCATCCGACGACCGGGCGCTGACGACGAAGTCGACGTGTGACCTCAGTCGGCCCGCCTCGCGAACGGAGCTACCATGACGCCTGTCACTCCAGAGGCGGTCGCCGCCGCCAACGAAAAGAGCCGCGCTCTGCGCGCGTTGCTCCACGCGCCAGAGATCCTGATCATGCCCGGCGCCTATGACGTCCTGTCGGCCCGGCTGTTCGAGGCGATGGGCTTCCCAGCCATCCAGGGCTCCAGCGGCGGGATCGCCGCCGTCTACGGACTGTACGACGACGAGCTGCTCGGCCGCGAGGGCACCGCCGAGATCTATCGAGATCTGGCCGCGGCTGTCGCTGTGCCCGTCAACGCCGATGGCGAGAAGGGCTACGGCGGACCGGACGCCATCCCTGAGACCGTCCGCCAGTTCGTGGCGGCCGGTGTGGCCGGCATGAACCTCGAGGATAGTGACTATCATCCGCACGGCACGCCGATGACGCTCGTGCCGCTCCACTACCAGCTCGAGAAGATCCGGGCCGTCATGGACACGAAGCGCGAGCTGGGCAGCGAGTTCTTCCTGAACGCGCGGGTGGACGCTCTCGGAGCGATTGCCAGCCACCGCGAGGGAATGGACGAGGCCATTCGGCGCGGCAACGCCTACGCCGAGGCCGGCGCTGACTGCATCTTCATCTTCCGGCCCGGCGATGCCGCCGCCATCGGCACCCTGGTCAAGGAGATCAAGGCCCCGCTCAGCGTCCTTGCAATGGACGATACGCCACCGGTCGCGGAGCTGGAGGCGCTCGGCGTCGCGCGCGTGAGCTACGGCGTCTCCTTCAGCCGCGCCGCCATCATGGCCGTCAAGCGCCTGGCCGAGGCCCTGCTAGCGAAAGAAGACCCGCGGCCGCTCCTGCGCGGGACGATGCCTCGCCCCGAGTACCTCAACCTCCTCCGCGGCCATCGTTGACCGTGAGAGAGCGGAATCCCAGGCGCAGCAACGGCTGGAACGAAGAGCAACGAAAGGAGGGGAAACATGCCCCGCATTCCCGGCGTCAATCCTGAAGACGCGGCCCCGCTGACCCGCGACGTGATCGAGCGGGACCTCGCCCAGCACGGGCACATCATGCCCGGGACCGTCATCTACGGCCTCGCGCCGACCATCCAGGAGGGTGCACGAGCGTTAGATGCCGGCATCACCTCGGCCGGCCGGGTCTCGCAGCAGCTCAGGAAGCTGATGAACTTGCGCGTCGCGGCCACCCTCGGCTGCCCGTTTTGAAAGGACAGCAACTCTGCCGGGAGCAGACGAGACGGCGCCTCCGACGAGAAGATCGCCGCGGTCTACGAGTTCCAGACGAGCGACCTGTTCACACCAGCCGAGAAAGTGGCCTTTGAGCTCGCCGACGCGATGACGGAGACGCCGCCCAACGTCACCGACGAGCTGTTCGCGCGCCTGCAGAGCTTCTACGACGATGCGCAGCTCGTCGAGCTCGCGGCCATCGTGGTCCAGGAGAACCTGCGCAGCCGCTTCAACACCACGTTCCGCATCGAGAGCCAGGGCATGTACTGCCCCATGCCAGAGCGCGCCGCTGGCGACGGCCTCACGCCGACCAACGTGAGAGGCTGAGCCGGCGCTCGAACACACGGACCGTTGAACGTTCCTATCATCACGCCCCCGGGGTCTCAGCGACGGCCGCGGTGACGGAAACAGTGCGCTACCCTCGCCATCCCGTGCTGCGAGGGGCGGCTGGCGTTGGACCGCGGCTCTTCCTCCATCTGCGCGAGATCGCCTGGTACACCAGCGACGTCTTCCCGTATCGGCGAGGCGAGATGATGACGACGTTCTGACCGCTGCGAACGTCGGCCCCGAGCTTCGCCACCTCGGCCGCGTGGTTGGTGACGTACGCTCCGGTCACCACCTCGCCGTAATGGAACGGGTTGTCCACCTCGCACCTCAGACGCGACTCAGCCTCGCCCGTGGTAGAAGTCGTCGAGCGCCTTGGAGTAGTAAGCCCAGCCCTTCTGGCTCGGGTGGGAGCGATCGTCTCCGACGAAGAAGCGGTCCATGTCGAACTGTTTGAAGTCGATCAGCCGCACCCCGTACGGCTTCACCACGTGTTGAAGCTTCCGGTAGTAGGCGGCGCGGGCTTTCTCCGAGACGCCCCAGTAGTCGTAAAACTCACCCTTGATCGGCACATTCAGCAGGATTGGCTGCGCGCCGAGCTCGCGCAGCCCCTGGAGCAGAAGCTGCAGCTCCAGCCAGGACGCCTCCTGCATCGCCCGCCGGTACGCCCCGTCCGAACCGCGGCCCTTCTGCCGGCGCAGCATCGCCCCGTTCTTGTCCCAGAACGAGTCTTCGAACCCGAACGGATTGTTGCTGGCGCGCCGCTGCGCCTCCTGGTCGGCCTGGGCCAGGATGGTCGGCCAGTCCAGCGCGCGCGCCTGCCGCGCGACGTTCGGATCAGGCTGTGCCTGGCGGATGAACGAGAGCGTCTCCCAGTGGTCCTGGAGCTGCAGGACCAGGTTCTGCAGCTTACCCAGCGGCAGCAGCGTATAGTAGGCGAACAGGTCTGGCCCGGAGCCTCGGGCCAGCCGCTCCACAGCGAGGCGTAGCAGCGGATCGCTCGCCAGCGTCGAGGGGTAGCGCAGCATCCGGCGCGCCACCTCCTCCTTGAAGTCGTCGCTCAGCACCGTGCTGAACACCAGCTCCGCTGCCTGCAAGCGCGAGAAATTGCCCTCGTAGTACGACCGTCTGGTCGCCGCCGTGTGAAAGAAGAAGGTCGGGGAGATGCAGATCGCCAGCTTTTCACCCCGCAATCCCGCGCCAACCGCTGCCACCTTCTGGAGGATGATCAGGGCCGTCGTACCCATCCTCCCGACCGGGAACACCTGGAAACCGGTCGGGTATGTGCTGAACAGCTCGGTTGCCTGATACGGCCCCACAAACGTGTCGAACTCCGAGCTGCCGTAGATCGGCAGCAGGTCTGGCTGGTGGAACGCCTGGAGCTGGAGGGCCAGCCCCTGGTTCTTGATCTGGAACAGCTCCGGAGCCAGCGCATGGACCAAGCGCGCCTCCGTCCACTGGCTGTAGACCACCCCGCCGCCGAGCAGCACCGTCGTGAGCAGGACCGCCAGCAGGGCAGGCCCCAGGTGCGATCTGCTCTTCACTCTTCCGCCCACCTGAGCCAGGCGGCCTCGACCTCCTGCCTGAGCGCTGTGCCGGTGTCGCCATCGCCGGGCTTCACCGCCGCTCGGCCCGTGTCGGGCGGCGACAGGAACGTTGATCTCCAGCCTCGGTTGGTGCCTCCATGCGCGACGAGCCCCGCCCTGCTGCTGAGCGTTCGTATGCAATGCGGTCTGGCCCATTTCGATCGCCGGGAATGGCCCACCCCCGGTCTCGTCGTCCTCACCGGATCCTCGCCCGCGCTGTGATCAGATTCCCCCCGACGGTCCCGTCTGGCCCGCTCGACGTTGTCCAGAGCGGCGCCTCCTACGATCATACGGATGCCAGCAGCCCGCGCCCTGGCCAAGAGATGAAGCTCCAATGAAGGCTCGCTAAACTCCTCCTGAAGCGTTCCCTCGCGCTTTACAGTACGGTTGTCAAGCGTCTCGATGGCACCCTTCGCGCAAGCCCCCCACCCGGACCTCCTCCCGCTGGGGGAGGAGACGGGGCGGTATAATCGCTGGGCTCGGAGGCCTTCTTTCTACGTGACCCCGCCAACTGCGGCTGACGCGCGCTCGCGGGCGACGGCTGATTTCTCCGCTCCTCAGCGCCCGAGTTGGCTCGTCGTCGGCTTGTACCTGCTTGGCGCCGCCATCTCCGTGCAGCTCGTGTGGTCGTCCCTGGTGCCGCTCTACGGCAAGAAGGGGACGGACTACCTCGTCGTCTACGAGGCGTCGCGCTCGTTGATCGAGGGCGGCCGGCTGTATGACCTGCAGAAGATCTCACGCGACCTGTTCGGTGCGAACTACCACCTGCCGCCGTTCGCGGCGATGATCGCCGAGCCGCTGGCGTTCCTGGGCGACGACCAGGCGCTGACGGCCTGGCGGGTGCTGGCGCTGGCGAGCCACTTTGGCGCGCTGGCGCTGCTGCTGCGGGTGCTCGGCGTCTCCCGCTGGTCGCCGCTGGCGCCAGCGGCGCTTGCCGTGTGGGCGTTCTGCTGGCCGGCGCGCTTCACCTTCATCCACGGCCAGTGGGACGCCTTCTTCTTGCTCGTCCTGGCGGCTGGACTGTGGGCCGAGCATCGGAAGCAGGGCGTCATCGCCGGGGCGCTGATCGCCATCGCCAGCAGCGTCAAGCCCTACCCTGGCCTGGCGATGGGTTACTTTCTGACGCGGCGGCGCTGGAGCGCCGTGCTCGCGGCGATCGTGGCCGCCGGCCTCTGCGCGGGCCTGGCGTACCTGGTCGCCGGTCCCCAGCAGACGACCACTTTCGTCCAGCGCGTCGCGCCGATGGTCGGCGCGACCACCGGGTATGTTGAGAACCAGTCGCTGACCGGGTTCGTCGCGCGGCTGCTCGAGCCGGAGGCGCGGCCGGTGCCGACGGAGCTCCCGCTCGTCTACACAGTCGGCCGCTTGCTGCTCGTCGCGCTGCTGGCGCCGCTCGTCCTGCTGGGGCTGCGAACGCCGCGCGATCGCCCGGCAGCAGACCTCCAGTACGCGGCCTGGGTGGCCACGGCGCCGATCGTCATCCCAGTCGCCTGGATGCACTACCAGGAACTGCTGCTGCTGCCGTTGCTGGTGCTGGCCGCCAACTGGGCGGCGACGTCCGCGCCACGCCCGGCCAGGGTGGAATACGTCCTGTTCGCCGTGGGGCTCGTGCTGGTGGCGTTTGGCGATAACTACACGGTGCTCGGAGCGGAGACGGCTTCGGAGATGTTCAAGAACGAGCAAGCGCGGGTGAACGCGGCCAACGCGCGGGTGCTGGCCGACTTCGCGGGGCCAGCCGTGCTGATCCTGTCCTACAAGCTGTACGGCGCTCTGCTGATCTGGGCGCTCTCCCTGCGCGCCGCCTGGCGCGCCTCGGCGTTCGAGGGGCGGTTCGCGCCCTGGCGGAGGCTGCCTACCGCGCGGCAGCAGACCAGCCGCCCACTGACCGGCGAGCGCTGAGCCTGCATCAGCCGACCACCTGGAGCGTCGCACAGCGGCGGAGTGTGTCCATCAGAGCCGCGATCGCCTCGAAATCGGGCAGGAAGGCGTCGTACGGCTGCTCGCCGCGGATCGCCGACGCCATCGCCTCCACCAGCAGCAGGAAGTGGTCGGCCGGTTCCAGAAGCCGGGTCTGCTCGCGCCCGTTTCGGTCGCGCAGGACGATGGTCGGGACGTGGTCCGGCGGCGCGCTGTAGGCGCGCTCGAGGCTGATCTGCCCGTCCGCGCCCCAGACGGTGTAGGCGTTGCGGTAGGCGAACCCGATGCCGAAGACGACGCTGGCGGTGCGGCCGCCGGGGAACGCCAGGAGCGCTGTGCCACGCTCGTCCACCTCCCGCTCGGGGGAGCGGAACAGCGCGCCACCCAGCACATCCGGCTCGCCGCCGAGCAGCCGGCGGGCGGCGTGGAGGGGATAGCCGGCCGAATCGTTCAGCCCGCCGCCGCCGAGCGCCGCCCGGTAGCGGATGTTGTCTTCGTTCAGGGGCGGAAAGCCGAAGGCGCCGTCGAAGTGGCGCGGCTCGCCGATCGCGCCGGCCTCGATCAAGCGGCGCACACAGGCGAGCTGCGGGTGGAAGAGCGACATGTACCCCTCGAGGAAGACCAGCCGCCGTTCCCGGGCTAGCGACGCGACCCGCCAGGCGCCGGCGGCGTCCAGAACGGCCGGCTTCTCGCAGTAGACGTGCTTGGAGGCCCCCAGCGCGCGCAGGGTCCAGGGCTCGTGCAGGTCGTTGGGCAGGCAGATGTAGACGGCGTCGACCTCGGGATCGTCCAGGACCTCGTCGTACGAGGCGGTGGTGCGCAGGCCGAAGCGAGCCGCGATCTCCGAGCGCCTCGCCTCCGAACGGGAGGCCAGCACCACGGCTTCGGCACTCGGGGCGGCCTGGAGGGCCGGCAGGACGGAGCGCTGCGCGATCGCCGCGCCGCCGATAATGCCGAAGCGGACGCGCTGTGGCGTTCCAGCCATCGTGTCCGTTACTGTAGCAGCCGCTCGGCCAGGGTGAGGGCGTCGGCAGGCCAGAACATGGCCGGGCGCGGGCGGCGGTACTGCTGGTCGCCAGGCATGGGCCGACAGGTGAGCACGGCGCGGCGCCACTGGACGGGCAGCGCGTCGCGGCCGTGGACGGCGCCGACGAGCGCGCCGCAGATGGCGCCGTTGGTGTCCGTGTCGCCGCCGGCGCGGACCGTGCGGACCACCGCCTCCTCCGCCGATGGGGCGTGCAGGAGCTGGTAGAAGGCGTTCTGGAGCGCGACCAGCACCCAGCCCTGCTGCGAGAGGTAGTCGGCGGGCGGCTCGGCGGCCGCGTGCTCGATCACCTGGACGACAGCCGCCTCGAGGCAGTGTTTGCGAGCCCAGGCACGCGCCCCCTCATAGGTTGCTCGCGGGGTGCGCCCTTCGCGGATGGCGGCGGCGATCGCCACGGTGAAGACGGCGGAGGCCTCCTGGCAGACCGGATGGGGATGCGTCAGGCGGGCGTCCGCGCGAGCGGCGTCCGCCAGCTCTCGGGGGTCGTGCTGCCAGCCCCAGATGCCGAGCGGACTGACCCGCATGAGGGCGCCGTTGGCCTGGCTGGAGCGACTGGCAGCACGCATCGCGGTCTGAGCGGCGGTCCCGCTCCGGGCGTCGGAGAGCGAGATAGCACCGAGCGCCCGGGCCGTCGTGCTGCCCACGTCGAACGGACGGCACCAGTGGTGCTGACACGGCTCGAGCTGATGGGTCCAGCCGTGGTACCAGCGGGCGTAGGCCACGGCAACGGCCTCCGGATCGAAGCCCTCGCCGGCCACGATGGTTCTGGCCAGCAGGAGCGCCAGCTCGGAGTCGTCCGTGGGCTGGCCGGCCGTGATCTCGTGCGGCCCGCCGTGCGCGAGTAGGCGCGGGCCGCCGTCTGGAAAGGCGCGCGCGATAGCGGCGGCAGGCTGGAACTCGACCAGGGCGCCGAGGGCGTCGCCAGCGATCTGCCCCAGCAGACAGCCCTGGGCCCGCCGCGGCACGGCGGTGTCGTGGATCAGGCGCCCCGCGGCGAGGCGGGCGGGCTCGAGCTCCGTCGGGACCGCCGCTTGGCCGAAGCCGCTACCGGCGGACTCGCTCCAGTTCGCCTGGCTGAGCTGCTGGACAACGGCCGGTCCGCCGCCGAAGCAGGCCATCGTGCCGCTCCGACCGTCGCGGCTGTCGCGCACTTCCTCGCCGGACTCGTTCACCAGCGTACCGCCCACGCCGCGGAGCAGGGCGTGGCCGGCCCCGTAGTCCCAGGCGACGGGGTAGCTGAGCGACACGCCGGCCGCGCCTTCGCCCGCCGCGACCAGCGCCAGGCGGTAGGCGATACTGGCGACCGGCATGAAGCGGGCTGGCGCCACGCAGGCGAGGTTGCCAGCCGGGTGGCGGTCGGCAGCCTGGGACACGATCACGACGTCGTCCGGGCCGAGCCGCTCCGGCCAGGGATCCCGCTGGACCGGCGCGCCTTTGCGAGTCAGCGGGCCTCGGCCCTCCGCCCAGGCGATACAATCGCCCCCATCGTCCGGGGCGTCCACGGCGTGGACCACACCGAGCACGGGCACGCCATCTCGCAGGAGGCCGATGGAGACGGCGTGGCCGCGGTAGCCAAGCTGCATCGCCTCCGTGCCGTCGTTGGGATCGACGAGCCAGAGGTGAGTCTCGCCACCCGCCGGCGCTCGCGCGCCGGTCTCTTCGCCCAGGTAGCCCCAGTCAGGAAAGGCGCCGGTCAA
>JADZDV010000274.1 GCA_020850915.1 Chloroflexota bacterium
AGAGGGAGGCAGGCAGCGTGCGGAGGCTGATGTTCGCGGCGTCACTCCTGGTGCTGGTCGCGGCGGCGCTGCCGTCCGTGCCAGCACCGAGCGTCCTGGCAGCGGACTGCGAGTTCCGCCTGGGGTTCAGGGATCTTCACGATCTGATCCCGAGCGTCGTGGGCGACTGCATCGAGGACGAGACGCACAACCCGGAGAACGGCGACGCCCTCCAGCGCACGACCGGCGGCCTGCTGGTCTGGCGCAAGGCCGATAACTGGACGGCGTTCACCAACGGCGCCACGACGTGGCTGAACGGCCCGAACGGACTCCAGAGCCGGTCCAACAACGATCGCTTCTCCTGGGAGGCGGCCGCCCCGGCGGGTGGCTCCGGCGCTCCCGCCGCCCCGCCCGCACCTCCGCCACCCCCTCCGCCACCGCCTCCACCACCCCCGACCAGTCAGCCGGCCTTCCTTCGCAGTCCGTCTGACTTCGTGCTCAAGACCGAGGAGCTTGGCGACAAGATCAAGCTCAACGGCAAACCGAAGACGGGCGCGGACAGCAACGGCAACAACTGGACCGAGCTGTCCTGGAAGCGCGACAGCGATTCCAAGGTGAGCCGCGCCGGGCCAGAGTGGATCGTCAACCGGGTCTACGTTGGCAAGACGGAGGACGAAGCGCGCCGCATCTTCAACGAGCAGAACGTGCGAGACCTGCCGGAGGCGAAGGCGCTGAACCTGAGCTTCGGCAGCCTCGGGGACCAGCCCATGCCGCGGTCCGTTGGCGAGGACGCCAGGGCACTCGGCGCCTGCAACAACTGCAATGACGCCGATCCGATCCGCCACTATCGCATCATCTTTCGTCGCGACAACGTGGTGGAGGTGCTCTATACGTACGGTCGGGATAGCGGGAACTACTTCGGCGTGCCGATGAGCTTCGTGTTGGTCCTGGACAACCGCATCACGGCGCCCGTCGCCGGCCCGCTGCCAGAGATCGTCACGCGCCAGGAGCCGATCCAGGTCGCGCTCGGGCTGGGGGACAACCGGGCCCAGGCGACCATCGTCTTCGAGCGCAGCGGCTACGACGGCGGCGCGAAGTGGTACGAGATCCGCGTCGAGCGCGACGACGAGCTCATCAACGCCAAACTCGGCCCCTCACACATGTACAACAAGGTCTGGGTGGCCGACAGCACCGACATCGCCAGGCAGATCTACCGGGACAACGCGGTCATGTCGCTGCCGGAGTCGACGCGCCAGATGGGGCCGCCCTTCGAGGAGAAGAAGATCCAGAAGGTGGGCAACGAGTCGTACGGCATCGGCGCCTGCAATGACGACTGCACCGGCGCGAACAGCGACATGCTGCACGAGCGCGTGGTCTTCCGCTGGGGCAACATGGTCTCGCTGATCTACATCTGGGGTCGGGAGGACCAGTCCAACCCGGATGTGATCACAGACCTGGCGAAGCGGGTGATTGGCCGGGTCCAGCCCTGAGCCGGGCCGCTGAGTGGTTGGCTGTTGCGTCTGGTAGGATCTGACATTCCGTCTCTGGGACTGCCCGACGTGCGCCTGGGCCGCGTTGCCCTCGTCACTGTGCTGACCTTCTTGCTCGTTGGGGAGTCCGCCTGCGCGTCGCGCGGAGCTCCCCTCGAGCTGCGTGCCGAGCGCCCGGAGGTTCAGGCGGACGGCTTCGGTGTGGCGTCTCCGCTCGCCTACCGGGTCGGTGAGCCGTCTCGCGTGAGCCTTTACGCCGTCGCCCCGAACGGCCAGCAGTACGCGCTCCGCACGGGCGAGCCGCGCTCCCCCGGCGAGTACCACTACAGCTTTGACGGCACATACCCCCTGCCGGACGATCCGGAAGCGCGACGGGTCCTGCCGGATGGCGCCTACCGGATCGTCCTGGAGGCCGGCGACGGCAGCGGCAGCGTCCAGCGCGCCGAGACGGCGGTCTCGGTGCGTGGCGCGGACACGACGCCGCCGGCGTTCGAGAACCTCGCCGTCTACCCGGCGGTCGTGACGCCCAATTTCGACGGTCGGGACGACGCGGTCGCGATCACGTATCGCCTGAGCAAGCGATCTCGCGTGGTGAGCTACGTCCTGGACGGGCAGGGGCGGCGCTTCGTGTCGAGCCGGCTGGAGGTGCGCGAGCCGGGCGAGCAGCGCGACGTCTGGGATGGCACCAATGGCGACGAGCCGCTGCCCGACGGCCAGTACCAGGTTGTCCTGCGGGCGGCGGACGCGGCGGGCAACGTCACCCTGGCACACACCCTGGTCGTCGTCGCGGCCGGCGGCAGGCCGGAGGCACGCATCCTGCGCGCGAGCTTTGCGCCGCGTCAGCTCGCGGTAGGCGGTATCGTGACGGCCCAGATGACGGTCAAGAATACGGGCACTACAGTGATCCGGACCCAGGGGCCAGACCCGGGGTTCCTGTACAGCAGTTACGATACGTTCAGCTCCGTCCTGGATCGGCGGTTCGTGGACCGCGCTGGTGTGTGGAGAGTGGGCGTGGACTGGGCCGGCTCGCCTGGCGGATCGGCCTCCAAGTACCCGTACCGCTGGGGGTTCGGGCACGATCTCCAGCCAGGCGAGGAGGTCACGATCGAGGGCAAGATCCGCTTCGAGCACGGGCCGCTGCAGGATCGCGGCGTTGGCACACCCAGCAATCGGATCTACCTGTACGCCGGCCTGATCCAGGAGGATCTCGCGTTCTTCGATGACAAGGTCGGCGGCGCCTGGATCGAGCTTGGTTACTGAGACACACCCGACCATCTCCGCCGTCGTGCTGGCGCGCGATGAGGCGGCCATCATCGAGCGCTGCCTGCGCGCCCTGGCCTGGGCGGACGAGCGCCTGCTCATGCTCGACGCCTCGACGACCGACCGCACCGAGCAGCTTGCGCAGCCGCTGGTCGACCGCGTCGTCAAGCGCGAGCTGACCGATTTCGCGAGCCAGCGCAACGCTGCGCTGGACCTGGCGGCGGGAGACTGGGTGCTG
Source organism: Chloroflexota bacterium (assembly GCA_020850915.1). The sequence continues at coordinate 2,968 of JADZDV010000274.1, forward strand.
TTCGTGGACGCCGACGAGGAGGTCAGCCCAGACCTGGCCGACGAGGTCCGCGCCACAGTCGCCCAGCCGCGGGGGCGCGTGGGGTTCTGGGTGCCGCGGCACAACATCATCTGCGGCCGCTGGGTCCGCTACGCCGGCTGGTACCCGGACCATCAGCTCCGGCTGCTCCGGCGAGGCCGCGCCCGCTTCGACCCGCGCCGGCTCGTTCACGAGGTCGCCATCCTGGACGGCGAAGGCGGCCGGCTGCTGCGCCCGCTGGTGCACCACAACTACGCCTCTCTGGGCGAGTTCCGCCGCAAGCAGGCGCGGTACGCTCAGCTCGAGGCGCGCCAGCTCTACCAGCAGGGCGTGCGGCCCCGCTCCAGGAGCTTCCTGCTCCAGCCGCTCCGCGAGTTCCGGCGACGCTACGTCACGCTGAACGGGTACCGTGAGGGCTGGCTCGGCCTGGGGCTCTGCCTGCTCCTGGCCGAAGCAACCCTCAAGACCCACCTCGAGCTGCGCCGGTTGTGGCGCGAGGGCGAGCCGCGGCAAGTCGCCGAGCACGGAGCGCCGCGTGGCGCGTAGCCAGGCGCCGGAGACGGCCCTGGTCGCGCGGCCTGAGAGGTCGACATCCCTCGAAACGACGCGCCAGCCGCGCCGGCTGAGCGTCCACCCGGCCCTGCTGCTCGGGATCGCGCTCTTTGCGCTCGACGTCTCGACGCTCGCGCCGAGCGTGCTGCGATCGGATAGCGGCGAGTTCCAGGTCATGCCGTGGGTGCTCGGCATCGCCCACGCCCCTGGCTACCCGCTCCTGACCCTGCTGGGGCGGATCGCGATGCTCGTGCCGATTGGAGACCCTGCCTACCGCGTCAACCTGCTGGACGCGGCGGCCGCGGCCGGCGCGGCGGCGTGCGCGTACCTGGCCGTCCTGGAGCTGCTGCGTGACGTCGGGGCTCGAGGCACCACAACCCCGGCCGGCCGACTTGCAGCGCACGTCGCCAGCGCGGTCGCGGGGCTGAGTCTTGGTCTCGGCGCAACCTACTGGCAGCAGTCCGTCGTGGGCGGGCCGCGACCGCTCTCCTTCCTGTTCACAAGCCTGCTGTTCTGGCTGCTCTTCCGCTGGGGCCGGCGGCGTACGACGCGCGATCTCGTCCTGCTCGCGGCCGCGGCCGGGCTGTCGCTGGCGCACCACACCAACAGTCTGCTGCTGTTCCCCGCCCTCGGGGCCTACCTGCTCGGACGGGACCCGCGGCTCCTGTTGCACGGCAGGCAGCTCCTGCCCGCCGCGCTGGCGTGTGTCCTGCCGCTGGCGCTGTACGCCTACCTGCCGATCCGGAGCGCCATGGACCCGCCGCTGGGCGCGACGAACCTGGCCGACCCGCGCGAGCTGGCGATCTACATCGCGGCGCGGAACTACCAGGACACCGTCCTGGTGAACTGCGCCGGCCAGGAGCTGCTCCAGGCCCGACGCTACCTGGTCTTCCTGAGCCTTCAATTCGGACCGTTGCTGCCGCTGCTCGGCGGGCTCGGCCTACTCCTGACGCTGGTCCGCGCGCCGTTCGCGGGGCTGGCGCTGCTCTACGCCTTCGCCTCCAACGCCTTCTTCGGTATCTGCTCGCGCCTGGCGATGCCGGAGTACATCGTCCCGTCATACGTGGTGGTCGCCATGTCGATCGGGCTCGGCGTCGGCTGGCTGCTGCGCCTGCTCGAGGCCCGCCGGCGTCCGATCGACACGTCCGAGGCGTCCAACGGCGTGGGCGCGAACCGTCGGGGTGCCGGTTGCGCCAGGGTGGAAGGGTCTTGGCCTGGTGTGCTCCCCGCTCTGCTCGTGCTCGGAGTGCTGCTCGGCGCCTCCGCGTACCGGGTGGTGACGGGCCTGCCGTACCAGGACATGACCGGGCGGCTGGGCGATGCCGAGCGGGCACGGCGGGGGATGAGCCAGGCGCGCTCGGACGGCCTGATCCTGTCGGACTGGGAGTCGATCACCCCGCTCTGGTACGCGCAGCGGGTGGAGGGGTTGGGCCAGGGCGCCAAGACGGCCATGGTGACCGCCTCGCCAGAGTCGCCGACCTGGCTGGTGGAGACGCAGAAGGGGTTGGACGCCAGACCGGTGAGCCTGGCCCAGCGGGTGCCCTCACTGGGCGAGACGTACAAGCTGTTCCCGGTCGGCACGCTGTACGAGGTCCAGGAGAAGACCATCGTCGAGCGAACGGCGAACCTCGGCCTGGGCGCGGAGGATCGCGCCATTCGCCTGCTCGGCTTCGCGCTGGACCGGCCGTACGTCACGCCCGGCGACGTCGTGGCGCTCACCCTGTACGAAGGCGCTGGCCGCTCCAACAAGCTGTCGCTGGTGCCTCGGCTGCGGCTCGCCAGCGATCCGCCGGTTGATTTCGCCTTCACGAACGCCCTCCAGATCCCCACTAGCAGTTGGAGCAATGACGAGGTGGTCGCCCGTGTGTTCACCTTCAGCGTACCGGAGTGGCTGCAGCCTGGCGCCGTCGGCATGCAGCTCGGGTACGTCGAGGAGGGCGGCGACACCCCGATCGCTCTGGGCAGCAACGGTGCGTGGGCGCCGATCGGAGAGCTGACGGTCCAGCCCTCGCGCGGCATGACGCTGCCGCGGCCGCCGGGCTCGGTGGCGAGCTTTGCCAACCAGTTCGTCCTGCGCGGCGGGCGGGTGACCACCCCACTTGGAGTCGGTGACCTTGCCCAGCCCGAGCCGCTCGCCGCCAGGCGGGGCGCGCGGCTCGAAGTCGAGCTGCGCTGGGCGAGCCTGCGCTGGCTCGACCAGAGCTACACCCTCTTCGTCCACCTGCTAGACCGCGATGGTCGGCTGGTGGCGCAGTGGGACGGCCTGCCGCTGGGCGGGGTCTTCCACACGTACAAGTGGGTGCCCGGCCAGACGATTCTCGACTGGGTGCCTCTGACCCTGCCCGATTCGCTGCCAGCCGGCGCGTACGCGCTGGAGATCGGCGCGTACCACTCGGTCACCACGGCACGGCTGCCGTTGCTGGACCAGTGGGGCGGCTCGCGGGCCGACGCGTTCCGCTGGGGTCCGATCGAGGTCCGGTGAGCCCGGGGCCTGTCAGAGTGGTCTGCTACGACCGTCTGTCGCGGCCGCGTTCGACACCCGCGCCCGGGTGTTCCGCGCCCGGGTGTTTCGGACAGGCCTCGCAGGTGTTTCATTCGTACACAGGACCCACACCAGTCCTTGACTTTTGTCACAGTGCCGGGTACGATGGCGGCGGATCGACCGCGAGGTCCGCCGACAAGTTTGTCGCGCCTCGGATTGGCGATTACCCTGCACAGGTGAGCCGTTACAGCGGCAGTCGAGCGTGACGCGCGGTGCCGGAGGCGCCCCCGGCGCGTGGCCGCGCAGCGCGAGGGCGGTCGTGCCAGTGACGGGGCTGGGGGTTGTAGAGTGATGGAGCTGCGACGCGCGTGGCGTGCCACGACCGGTATCGTTCTCGCCTTCCTGATCGTGCTGAGTGGGACGGCTTTCTTCACCGGTCCGGTGCAGAGAGCCGCGGCCCAGAGCCATAGCACCTTCCAGACGGGCGACGTCTTCGTCTCGGTGAGCGCCGGACAGGTCCAGTGGCGACTGCCGGACGGGACGCTCAACGCCACGCTGGACACGACCGACGGCGGCTTCACCACCGGGTCGGCGTTTGACACGAGCGGCAAGCTGTACGTGACCGGCTTCACATCGGGCAACATCACCGTCTTCAACACGGACGGCACACGGCAGGGCAACTTCGCGACTGGCCTCTCGACACCCGAGGCAGTGGTGTTCGACGCGGCTGGCAACGTCTATTTCACGGAGGTCGGTAACGGCGGGATTCGGAAGTACAGCTCGACCGGCACGCTGCTGCAGACCTACATGAGCGGCACGCGCACCGACTGGATGGACCTGGCGAGCGACCAGTGCACCATGCTCTGGACGGACGAGTCGCCGAACGTCTTTCGGTACGACGTCTGTTTGGATGCCCCACTGTCGGCGTTTGCCACGGGGCTGCCTATTGGGGAAGGGTTCGCGCTCCGGATCCTACCGGATGGTAGCGTGCTGCTGGCGGGGGACAATCTGATCGTGCGTCTGGACGGGAGCGGCGGGCTCGTACAGACCTACCATGTGACCGGTGTGGGTGGGTGGTTCGCCCTGAACCTGGACCCGGACGGGACATCGTTCTGGAGTGCGAGCTTCGAGACAGCCGGCGTGTACCGTTTTGACATAGCGACGGGGAACGTCATCTCGAACTTCCACACCGGGACCGGTTCTGGCACCGTGTTCGGGCTCACGATAAAGGGCGAGATTACCTCCGCGCAGCCGACACCGACGCCGACGGGAACGCCCGGCCCGACGGCCACCGCGACGGTCACCGCCTCGCCCACCGCCTCGCCAACCGCGACGGTCACACCGACCACGACGGCCGGATGCGCGGTGGAGCACAGCGCGCTGTTCGTGGCGGACTCGGACAACGGGCGGATCCAGCGGAGCCTGGACGACGGCGCCACCTGGCAACAGGTCGGTCCTGGCACGCGGGGCAACAAAGCGGGCCAATTCCGTCACCCGCGGGCCGTCGCGGCGGATGCGGCGGGACAGACGATCTTCGTGGCCGACACCGACAACAATTACTTGCAGCGGTCGACGGACGGCGGTCAGACCTGGCGGATCCTGGCTGGCCCGGGCTCAGGGTTGTTCCAGGACCTGCGGAACC
>JADZDV010000275.1 GCA_020850915.1 Chloroflexota bacterium
GACCTACGACCGAGTGGCCCCAGCGGCCCGGATCGAGGATCTCCGCTCGGCAACCATCGCGCTGGTCACCGATGGCGGGCTCGTGCCACGGGGGAACCCGGACAACATCGAGCACCGCCACGCGACGCGGTTTGGGGCGTACAGCATCGACCTGGTCGATCCTCTCAACGATGGTGGGTACGAAGTGGTCCACGGCGGCTACGACGACGTCTTTGTCAGGGGAGACCCGAACCGCCTCCTGCCCGTGGATGTCATGCGAGACCTGGCGCAGGAGGGAGTCATCGGCCGACTGCACGACCGGTTCTACAGTACCTCCGGCCTGGCCAGTGTGGTGACGAGCAGCGAGAAGATGGGCCAGGCGATCGCGGAGCAGCTCAAAGAGGAGGGAGTCTCCGGAGCGATTCTCACGTCGACTTGAGGGACCAGCACGCGCTGCGGAGCAGCGCTCATCAAGGAGCTGGAACGCGCTGGGATCCCGAGCGCGCATGTATGCTCCATCACCTCCGTGGCCCAGACGCTGGGCTCGAACCGGATCGTCCCCGCGCCACGAGTGGGCATTCCGATGGGAGATCGGGACCTGGATCCGAGAGCGGAAAAGGCCTTGCGGCGCGCGATCGTCGAGCGGGCGCTCGAGGCGTTGCAGACGGAGGTCGGCGAGCAGCGGCTCTTCCCGGTGGACGCGTAGCGGCGTCGGGTGTCACCGGCCTGAGCCGGAACCCCCGGTGCCGGCCGAAACGGCGGGCTGTGACCTTCAGCGCGGTGGCTGCTGGAAGCTGATGCGGTGCTCGGGCGGCTCCACGGTGAGGTGGAGGGCTTCAGCAAAGCGGTTGCTGAAATTCCACATACAGCAGACGAGGGTCAGCTCGACAATCTGGCGCGTCGTGAAGTGCTGCTTGAGCGCCTCGAAGCTGCTGTCGTCGCCGTGAGCGGTCAGGTCGGTGACCGCTTCTGCCCAGCGAATGGCCGCCTTGTCCCGCTCGTCAAAGAGCGGACTGTCACGCCAGGCGTCGCCCTCCAGGTGGTCGACCTGCTCGTCTGAAAGGCCCAGAGCTCGACCGAGCTCGACGTTGTGGGCCGTTCAATTGTTGCAGCGATTCATGATCGAGGTCTTGATGACCACCAGCTCCTCGATCCGCAAGAACTCCGGGTCGGCGCTCTGGTACTTCAGTCGGACGCCGCGGTCCATCGTCGTCCAGCCTTCCAGCGCGGCTGGAACGTGGGCCAGGAGCTGCGCGTAGCGCGCCACGGTGCCCCACTGGCGCAGCTTCTCGGCGTAGAGGGCTTTCAGCTCCTCTGGCTCGGTGCCCGGTGCGACGAGCGGTACGCGCGGCATCGGACACCGCATCAGCTCGTCGGTGATCCCCCAGGCTGGGTCGAGTCCGGTCTTCGGGTCGATCGGCATGGGCCAGGCCTCCTTGCCGGGACGGTTCTCGCGTTTGGACGGATTGTAGCGCCGCGCGGTCGTGTCCGGGTGCGGCTGGCCGTCCGCCGTCTGACACGGCGCTCGCCCGAACAGCCGCGGGCCGGGCGTTGCCCTCTCGACAGCCGTGCCTCGCTCGACGAGCTGATGCTGCGCCGGCCGGCGGGCTGACCATGAAGGACTGAGCGTCGGCCTGGTCTGGAGGCCGCCAGAGTCCGCGACATGGCGGACCGGGACCGCCGCGCACCCGGGCCAATTGTGGCGTCGCGGCGCACTCGGCGCTATCTTGCCCGGAGCAGTGCGCGAGCACTGGTTCATCCTGGAGGATCTCGGAATGGCTGAAGCTGTCCGCGCCCCGGGGTTGTCCCGGCGGCGTTTTCTGTCGCGTCTGGCCATCGGGTTGGTGGCCCCGGCCGCGCTGGGTGTCCTGAGCGCTTGCGGCGGCTCTGCTCCCGCGGAGAAGCCCGCTGGCGCGGCGCCGACTACAGCTCCCGCCCCCGCGGCGGCCTCGCCTGCGCCCGGCTCAGCCCCGGCCGCACCGCCCGCCGCGGCGTCGCCGGCGGCCTCACCCGCGGCGCAGGCCGCGCCGGCCGTGAGCGGCCCGCCCGCGACCCTGACCATCGGCGCCACCACCAACATCCAGACCGCCATGTTCCCCATCGGTGTCGAGAAGGGCATCTACCTCAAGCAGAACGTCGACCTGAAGGTGAAGCCGCTCAACGCCGGCACTGAGGCGATCAAGGCCGTACAGGCGGGAGAAGCCCAGTTCGCGACCCTCTCCTTCGCCACGATGTCAGCCGCCCGGGCCCAGGACATCAAGATGAAAGCGCTCTACCTGGGCACGAGCGACCCCCTCATCGCCAAGGCCGACGACGTCATCGCGATCGTCGCAACAGCGAACTCCGGTATCACGAAGGTCGCGGATCTCGTCGGCAAGAGGATCGGCACCACGTCTGGCGTGGCGCCCGACTTCTACCTCAAAGCCGTCCTGGCAAAGGCCAACATCGACCTGAACAGGGTCGAGCTGGTCAACGTGCAGCCGCCGAACATGCTGGCGTCGATGCAAAGTGGCCTTGACGCCGCGTCGGCCAGCGAGCCCTATCCGGAGCTCCTCCTGGCGAAGATCCCGGGCTCGCGCGTGGTCTCACGTGGCGGCGGCTACGTCGCCCAGCGCACGACGACCGCCGCGCTGGAGAGCTGGATCGCCGCGAACCGCGCCCTCGGCGAGCGCTTCAGCGCCGCGACGGCCGAGGCCGTCCAGTTCATGCGGAAGAACCCGGAGGAGTCTGCTCAGATTGCCTCCCGCTACCTCTCCGGCATGGACGTGCCGGTGATCAGCAAGGCGATCGGCCACCTGGCGCTCGACCCGCGGATGTCCCCAGCCGTGCGGGAGGGCTGGGACCTCGAGATCCAGGATCTGATCCAGCGGGGCACGCTCAAGCAGCCCATCTCCTTCGAGGAAGGCGTGGACTTCAACATGCTGGAGACGATCGTCCAGAAGTACCCGCGATTCTTCGACGACCTGAAGCCCCTGCCGTAGCGCTTCAGCCTCCGTCCGCCCCCGGTCTGCCTGGGGCGTCGTCTTGGAGCAACCGGATCGTACGGCCGGCTTTGCCGCCGGAGCGCTCTGCTCCCTCGATCTTCGCCATCAGCCTGTCACGTGACTGACACGAATTCTTGACGCGCTCGCCTGCATGAGCTACAGTCGCTCCCCAGCACGAGGCATCAGGCTGAGGCGGGCGCTGGTAGCGAGGCCCGGTGACCGTGGCTGGTGGCGCGGGACCCGCGGGGTGGCAGCGAGCTCGAGTGTTCCCTCATCGTAATGGGAGATGGCGATGATCGCAGGAGTGGCGCAACGGTGGCGAGCCCAGTTCGCTGCTCGACCGTACGGCTATCTGA
>JADZDV010000276.1 GCA_020850915.1 Chloroflexota bacterium
GAGGAGCTGGCGGCCATCGAGCTGGTCCGCACCGGCAAGATCCAGCCCGTGGTGAGCGAGACCTGCGCCCTGGAGGACGTCGAGAAGATGTTCGACAAGCTGCGCAGCGCCACGTTCTTCGGCCGGGGAGCCATTGTATTTGAGTGAGGCGACGAGTCTCGCACCGTCCACCAGTCGCCCGCCTTGTATGATCAGACCATCAAGCAGCTGGGGGGCACATGGACGCCAGTAGTTCGTCGGCAGTCGTCGGTTCGGCAAGAGTCACCGGGGTCCGGGCTCGCGCACTCTCTATCCCTTTCAAGCAGCCGCTGATGACGGCGAGCTTTCCGATCCCCGCGATCGACACAGTCCTCACCGAGATCGAGACGAATGCCGGCGTAAAGGGTGTGAGCTGGATCTTCGCCTTCGGCAAGAAGCGGGTCGGCGTCCTCAAGGCGATGGTGGAGGACCTGGGCGACCTGGCCCTCGGCGAAGACCCGTTCATGACCGAGCGCCTGTGGATGAAGATGTACCGGGCCGTCGGGTTCGTCGGCCGCCAGGGCATCGCCGCGCTGGGGATGGCGGCCATCGATACGGCCTGCTGGGATCTCGCCGGCAAGCTGACCGGCCAGCCGGTCTACAAGCTGCTCGGCGGCTCCAGGAGCGAGGTCGAGGCGTACGCCAGCGAGGGTCTCTGGCTGGACCGCTCGCGGGACGACCTGGTGCGCGAGGCCGAGGACTATGTACAACGCGGGTTCCAGGCGATGAAGATGCGGGCCGGCCTGGCCGACGAGGATGAGGACGTCGCCAGAGTGCGCGCCGTGCGCGAGGCGATCGGGCCAGACGTGAAGCTGATGGTGGATGCCAACCAGGCCTGGGACGTCAAGCAGGCGATCCGCATGGGCAAGCGGCTGGAAGAGTTCAACCTCTTCTGGCTCGAGGAGCCGCTGCCGTACGACAACGTCCCGGGCTTCGCCCAGGTCGCCGCGGCCCTCGAGCTGCCGATCTGTACGGGCGAGACCAACTTCTTCAAGGCTGACTTCGTGAAGCTCATCGAGGCCCGGGCCGCCGACATCCTGATGCCGGACCTCATGCGAATGGGCGGCGTGACCGAGTGGCTCAAGGCTGCCCGCCTGTGCGAGGCCTACCAGGTGCCTGTAACGCCGCATCTCTTCATGGAGGTCAGCGCTCACCTGGCCGCGGCCTCCCCGAACGTGTTCTGGCAGGAGTTCCAGCCCTGGTGGGAGCCGATCCTCGTCGAGCCGGTCGATTTCCACGATGGAGCCATTCACCTCCGCGATCGTCCGGGCTTCGGCATCGAGATCGACGAGGCGCGGGTGAAGCAGTATGAGCTCCGGTGACAACGCGGCCCACGGTCAGCAGGCCGAGGGCTCAAAGGCGGCCGCGGAGCAGGCCCGGAGGCTCGCCGCTCGCTTCAATCTCAGCGGGCGGGTCGCGCTGATCAGCGGCGGCTCACGTGGGATCGGCCGAGCGATCGCGATGGGCCTGGCCGAGGCCGGCGCGGACGTCGGCGTCGTCGGCCGCGCTCTCGGGCCGTTGCGAGAGACGGTCCAGCAGCTCGGGGCGAGCGGTGCCCGGGCGCTGAGCATCCGGGCCGATGTGGGGCAAGCAGCGGACCGGGCACGTATCGTGGACGAGCTGCTCGGGCGCTTCGGACGGATCGACATCCTGGTCAACAACGCCGCGGCGAAGCCCACGCTCGGTCCGCTCATGGACTGCCCGGACAGCGTCTGGGACGAGCTGATGGAAGTCAACGTCAAAGCCTATCTGGACCTCGGTCGCCGCGCGGCTCGCGACATGCTGCCGCGCGGCTGGGGTCGCATCATCAATATCACCTCTTCGACCGGCTTGAAGGCGCGCCGCGACATGGGCGAGTACGCCGTCACCAAGGCCGCCGAGATCATGCTCACCCGCTCACTGGCGGTCGAGCTCGGTCAGGCCGGCATCACCGTGAACGCCATCGCGCCAATCCTGACCCAGACGGACTTCTCTGAGCGTCAGTGGACTCGACCCGAGGAGATCGAGCGCGTTGTCGGGATGCAGGCCATCAAACGCCTCGGCCAGCCCGAAGACGTCGTTGGAGCCGCCCTCCTCCTCGCCTCCGATGCCGGCGCCTTCATCACCGGCACGACGATCGTGGTGGACGGCGGCGCACTGGCCTGAGGTCCACCGGCGTGTCGTCTGCCTGTGAGTCATTCGCACGCGACCGCCAGCGCGCGAGGGACGTTCCAGGAGCTGGGGGGAATGGGGGCGACACCGCGGCACGACGGACCGGCACGACTGCGCCTCTCTCGCCGTGAGGCGTTCGGTTGAGGTAAGGTGGTCAACACCCCCCACGAGCACCTCCAGACATTCGGTGAAGATCTCGGACCATGCTCAAGAAGGCGGCCTTCTGGCTCATCCTGCTCGTGTTCCTCGCTGGCCTCAGCGAGGCAGCTCTCCAGGTGCTGGCGCGGGTGTCCAAGCCAATCAACGCCGTGCTCTCCGTTCAGCCCATTCGCCAGGCGGTGCGCAACTCGCGACTGGGCTGGCGTGGGAACCCGGACTGGCCAGAGCACGACCAGTTGGGGTTCCGCAATCCCGGCGTGCCAGTCAGGCCAACCATGACCGCGCTGGGAGACTCGCAGACGTACGGCTCGCACGTGCCATCGGACGCGGCCTGGCCCCGCCAGCTCTCCGCGCTCGGGTCTCAAGACAGCTACAACATGGGCTTCCCAGGCTGGGGCCCGGCCCAGCTGCTGCTGGAGCTTGACGAGGCGCTAGCGCTGAAGCCCGCCGCGGTGGTGACCGCTATCTACACTGGCAACGACCTCGTCGACGCCTACGCCTTCGTCTACGACAGCAATCAGCTCCGGGACTTCCGGACGAAGGACGAACGGGCGCGCGACCAGTTCAGGGAGCTTGACGACACGAGGCCGTTTGCGGGAGACCTGCTGGCCCACCAGGATACCGACGGTCTGGCCGATCCCAGACAGACGCGGAGGCCGCCGCGCTCGCTGGGCGACCTGATCGCGGGCCAGTCCAGACTCTACGCGTTGGGCGTGACGCTGTCGCGGATCGCGCGGCGGCAGGGCGACCCAACGGTCTCCGCCGGCGCCGCCGACCTGGAAGATGGCGACATCCCACTGGCCACTGAGCAGCTCCAGACCGTTCTCACCCCTCGATATCGAGGCCAGGCGGTCGACCTCGCGGATCCGCGTGTCGCCGAGGGGCTGCGCCTGACCCTCGAGCTGGTAGACAGGATGCAGGCGCGCGCGGAGGCGGCGGGCGCGCGATTCGGCGTCGTGCTAATCCCAACCAAGGAGCTGGCTCTGAGCCGCGTCGCCTCGGCGGTCAACGACCCGGATGGAGCGTACGCCCGGCTCGTGCGCAATGAGACGGAGGCCCGGGCGCAGCTCCTCACGGGGCTCCGGGCTCGCGACATCCCGCACGTGGACAGCCTGCCTGGGCTTCGCGCCGAGGCAGCGCAGGGTGAGCTGCCTTACTCGGCGACGCGAGATGGGCACCTCAGCGTAGCCGGCCAGCGAGCGGTGGCCTCGGCCGTAGACAGCCTGTTAAGCACCGCGCTGGCGCCAGCCAGGTAGCCAGGCCGTCAAGACGTCCAGCCACGAAGATGGTTGGACGCCTTTGTGGCCTCGCGCACGTCAGTCCGTCGAGTGTGCATCGCTCAGCATTGCTCACGATCAGTCGCACACACGGAGCGGGCCGTGCTCATCCTACGACTCTGAGGGCTCAAATCTGAGGGCTCAAACGTTGTCCGGTCAGCGCGGCTTCCAAGCGGACAACGCGTAGCGCGGACGGTCCGGCCGCTCACCCCACAGCACCGCGTTCATGAGCGGCTCTTCCGCGACGTTCACGAGACCACAGACTGCGAGATAGCGGGCGAGCTCTGTTGCCGGACGGCCGCCGTAGAGGGGCAGCGCGTCACGGATAGGCTCATAGTCCGCGTGGCTGGCGCTGCACCAATCACCTTCGACCAGAACCAAGCGCCCGCCAGGGCGGAGAACGCGAGTCCACTCGCCCAGGGCGACGGATGGCCGGGGCAATGTCCAGATGACATGCCGCTCCACCAGCAAGTCGAACGATTGGTCGGGAAAGGGCAGGCTCTCGGCGTCTGCGCGCTGGAACACGACCGCCAGGCCCTCCGTGGAGGCCTTGGTGCGCGCCAGGTCCAGCATTTCATCCGCCGCGTCGATACCAACGGCGCGATGGCCGAGCCGTGCGAAAAGAGTTGCGAGAAACCCAGTCCCGCAGCCCACGTCCAGCACGTCCAGGGCACCGGCAGCAGTCTGCGCAGCCCATCCGCGTGCCGCTGTGAGCCAGGCGTTCCGCTGCTCGGCGCCGTGTAGCCCGTGGTTTGGCCGCTCGTCAAACGTCGCGGCCCGCCCCGCCCAGTGGCGGCGCACGATCTCCTTGATCTCATCCGGGGTCTGCTCGCTGCCGTCAATCGTTGCCATTCGCGATGCGATCTCCAATCTCTGTCGGTTCCAGGACGTGCGTGCCGAACGCGCCCGCTGGGATGCCAGCGTCGCCGCTCTCGAAGGGGGTATCGATCCGATCACGGACCGAGCGAAGGGCCGTGACTACGGGAACGCCTGTCTCATCCGACTGAACGCGGGCCTCCACACCGTAGACGTCCCGGAGCAGTGGCTCCGTCAGAACGCGCTCGGCAGAGCCGGCGGCGCGGACTCGTCCGCTGTGCAGCACCACCAGCAGATCGGCGTAGCGAGCGGCCAGGTTGAGATCGTGCAGGGCGATCGCCACCGTCACGCCCCGGTCGTGGGCGAGACTCCGAACCACGGCCAAGAGCTCGAGCTGCCGCTGTAGATCGAGACTGCTCGTCGGCTCGTCCAGCAGCAACGCTCGTGGCTCTCGCGCCAGCGCCTGCGCCACCGCGACGAGCTGCCGCTGTCCGCCGCTCAACTCATGGAGGTGGCGGAGCGACAGATCCTGCAGGCCCAGCTCCTGGAGCACCGCCGAGGCCCGCGCCAGGTCCGCGTCGGCGACGAACCACGAGGCCGAGCGCTGCCGCGCCAGGAGCACGGCTTCGAAGACGGTTAGCGCGGCCGTGCTCGGGTACTCCTGAGGCAGGTAGCTCACCAGCCGGCGATACGCCGCCCGCCCGATCGCTTCAGGCGTCTGGTCGTCCAGGAGCACGCGACCCTCGGGCCTCAGCAAGCCCGCGATGCACTTGAACAGCGTCGACTTGCCGGCCGCGTTGGGACCGATGATGGCTGTGACGCGCCCGGAGGGGATCTCCTCCAGGTCAATCCCACAGAGCACCGGTGTGGCGCCATAGCTGAAGCGAAGCCCTTCGACGCGGATCTTCATGCCCAGAGCTGCCGCCGACGCGTGAAGATCAGGCCCAGGAAGAACGGCACGCCAACCAGAGAGGTGATGATGCCAATCGGCACCAGAACTCCGGCGATGATGGACTTGCTCACGATGGAGGTCGCGGAGAGCAGCACCGCGCCGGCCAGGGCGGAGGTGGGCAGGAAGTAGCGCTGATCTTCACCCACCAGCATGCGAGCCACATGCGGACCCACCAGACCCACAAAGCCAATCGTGCCGACGAATGCGACCGGGGTGGCCGCCAGGAGCGAGATCCCCAGCAACACGAGCAGACGCAGACGGCGCACGTCAACCCCGAGGCTCCGGGCGCGCTCGTCGCCAAGGCGGAGCAGGGTCAACTGCCAGGCAGAGCGCGCGAAGAGCGGGGTCACCAGTAGGAGAACGGCCGTCGTCAGTCCGAGCTTTGGCCAATCCGAGCGGGACAGGCTGCCCAGCGTCCAGAACACCACCTGTTGCAGCGCTTGCTCCGAGGCGACGTACTGGAGCAGCGCCAATAGGGCGTTGAAGAGGAAGACCAGGGCGATTCCCAGGAGCACCATGGTCTCAGCCGTGGCGCCGCGCAACAGGCTGAACGCGTGGATCACCAGGCAGGCCAGCATGGCGCAGACGAAGGCGTTACCGGCAAGGGCGATGATGCCACCGCCCGGCAGAAGACTGACTCCCAGTACCAGCGCGAGCGCAGCGCCAAAGCCAGCAGCGGCAGAGACCCCCAGCGTGAAAGGGCTAGCCAGCGGGTTGTTGAGGATCGTCTGCATCTCCGCGCCGGCGACCGCGAGGGAAGCGCCCACCACCGCGGCCATGAGCGCCATCGGCAGGCGAATGTCCCAGATGATCGCCTGGAGCGTCGGGTCGTTCGTGGTGGGCAGGACAACCCCGAGCGCCACCTGCCAGAACGTCAGCCCGGCCGGCCCGAGCGCCACATCGGCCATGATCGAGCAGAGCAGTGCGGCCGCGAGGGTTGCCACGGTGAGCTTCTTGCGCCCGGTGATGCGCCGGTACGCCCGCCGCCCCGTCAGCAGATGGCTCTCGACGGTGAGGGGGCTGGGTTGGACCAGGGGGCCACGAATCGCGTTGCCAATCATGCCGGTCCCCGCGGCTCAATCGGCCAGTGACGCCCAGAAGGCGCCGCTAAAGGTGATCGGCAGGAAGCGGTCGTGGAACTCGCGGAAGGTTCGCTCCGGGTCCAGGTCCGCGAAGCGGTCCGGATGCTGCCACTTGGCGATCTGCTGGAGCGCCACAAAGTGGTAGGGCGAGTTGTAGAACTGATGCCACAGGACGTGGAACCGCCGCTCGCGAACAGCCTTCAGCCCACTCCAGCCTGGCTGCTCGGTCAGCCGGGCGAGCTGGGCGCGCGCCTCGGCCGGGCTGGCCGCGTAGCCCAGACTGACGTAGCCGACACTCTGCTGCTTGCTCGAACTCTGGGCCCAGTTCGAGCCGGTCGCGATGATGATGTCGGGATCGCTGGTCAGGATGAACTCCGGATTGAGGGTGCCCGACCAGCCCGGCACACGGCCCGACCCGAGGTTGGTGCCGCCGGCTCGCTCGACCAGCATGCCGAGGTTCGCCCGACCAAAGGTGGCGCAGCACTCCAGCAGCCCTGGCGCGCGGTAGAGAAAGGTGGTGGGAAGCGGCGGCTTCACCTGGTCCACGCGTCCGTGGACCAGGTTGACCTGGCTGAGGTAGTAGTCTACGAACTGTTGCGCGGCCTCCGTCTTACCCAGCAGCCGCCCGAGCAGAACCGTGCTGGGAACAGTGTTCTCCAGCGGCTGCTGGCGGAAGTCCAGGACCACGCTGGGGATGCCGGCCTTGTCAAGCTTGTCGATCAGGCCGGACTCTCGAGCTGGGCCATAGGTGTCGAAGCTGAGCACCAGCACGTCCGGGCGCAGCTCCAGCGCCTTCTCGGCCGAGAAGGCGCCGCTGGCGATCGTGCCAAACTCCGGAAGCTGGACCAGCTTTGGGAACCTCTCCCGATAGCGGGTATAGGAGTCCAGATCTGCCGTCCGCAGGTCATTCGGCCAGCCGACGATGTGACGGAAGGGATCCTCCTTCTCCAGCAAGGCCGTCAGGTAGAGCAGGCGCGCTTCACCGAGGAGCATGCGCTCAACGGGCGTTCTGACAGCCACGGAACGGCCAACCACGTCAGTCACCGTCGTGACTGCCGCCTGAGCAGACGGGGATGTGCCCGGCAGGCTACCGCAGCCGGCGAGCAGCAGGCTGAGTGCGCTGAGCGCCATGACGGGCAACCGTGCCAACAACCGAGCGAGTCTCGTAGCAGCAACAGCACGCCAGGAGACCCGGCCGTAACGAGGCGACATAGAAATCATACCTTTTCAGTCAGTATTACTGCCGCATATTAGTAGATACTAACTCGCTTGTCAAGCCCCCGCGCTGGCCGAACGCCTTTGCTCGCGCGGGGGCGGAGCGGCCGCGCCGTGGGCGAGGGAGCAGCTCCGCTCCCTTGACGCCCCGGCGTCTTTCCCGGATCATGCCGGCCAGCGTCAACGCGGCGTCGCGCGGTCCCAGCCTGTGCCCGACGCCGCGGAGAGGGAGTGAAGCGTGGCGAGTGAGTCTGAGCAGCAGGGCGGCGCGAACGCCGAGGAGCTGATTGCCGATTACGCGGCGATGTCGGAGCAGCGGGGCTACAACTTCTCGGAGTTTGCCTGGCTGGCCCAGAAGGACCCCGAGTTCGAGCGGGCGCGCATCCCGTTCGTCAAGATGGCGTTTGTGCGCGAGGACCCGGTCCTGCCGGTGAAATACCGCGAGCTGATCGAAGCAGTGGTGCTGTCCTTCAGGGGCTATCACACCGTAGGCGACCATGTCCGTCGAGCGATCCGCGAGGGCGCCAGCATGCAGGAGGCGATCGAAGCGTTCGAAGTGGCTACCATCCCGGGCGGCATGCCGGTGCTGCACTTCGCCCTGCCGTTCCTGATCGAGATCGATAAAGAGATGCAGGAAGGCAAGCTCTGACGCGGAGCCTGCTCCTCGCCGGCCGCGCGGGTCGTCTCGTACGATGAGGTGAAGACCGGGGCGCTGGACGGCTGGGCCGTTCCGCGGAAAGGACGTGTCGCGTGATTCTCCAGGAGCACCATGGCGAATTGCTGGCAGCTCGCCAGCCGGACCACGGCCTGCAGACAGGCGCCTTCGCCACCCACTGGGGCAACGACGAGACGCCCGGCTTCCGCCCGCGCCACCACGTCATCGAAGCGGGCGCCCGCCACGACAACGGCTGGATCGGCTGGGAGTCACACCCCGGCCTCGACCCGGAGACAGGACGAGGCTGGCAGTTCTGGAGCCTGACCCCGCACGAGCACGTGCCGCTGTACCGGCGGGGCATCCGCGAGGCGGCCCAGTACGACCCGTACGCCGGCCTGCTCGTGAGCATGCACGGCGCTGGGCTCTACAACAACCGCTACGGGACCTTCCAGCTCCGAGAGCGCAACTGGACGCCCGAGGAGAAGATCCTGGTCGAAGAATTCCTAGACGAGCAGGCCACCTTTCAGCAATCGCTCGCCGAGAGAGCGCTAGGCCGCCAGGTGCATACCCACGTCACGACCGATCCAGAGGTCTGGTACAATTACAAGCTCCTTCAGGTCTGGGACCGGCTGTCGTTGCAGTTTGTGTTCTTCAAGGCGGCGGACGGCCAGATCGCGCCGCTGCCCCGGCCAGACGGCACGGATCTCGCGCTGACCTGCCGGCAGCGCGGCGAGCTGACCCTGGCGCTGGATCCCTACCCGTTCGACGAGGATTCCTGCCTCTTCCCGATCGCGACGCGCCGTCTGCCGAAGAAGCCGTTCACGAGCGCCGAGGCGTTCCTGGAGGGCCTGCTGAGCGCGCCGATCGAGGTGCTGGAATGCCGCGCTGTCCGACCGTGAACAGAACCGGGGAGCCCGAGCTCGCGCGACGCGGCTGCCCTTCCGACCGCACCCGGAGACGCTGGCGACCGGCAGAGCCTGAAGGGCGCGGCCAAGTCTAACCCGATCGGCGTTCGGGTGCGCCCCCGAAGCCAGCGCCGGAGGCCCATGAGAACTGGGGCGCGTTCTCGAAGCCGAGCTGGGCGTTGTACGTGAACGACTACCTGAGCGTGGGCGACACGCTCACCGGCGCAGCGGCGTACTTCACGAACGACCCGATCGTCAAGGTCAACAACTTCGACCATCAGAAGGCGAGCGACCAGACGGAGAACCGGAAGCCGTCGTCGAGAGGTGTATCTTCAGCTTTTCACACCTGGGGGACGCCCCCCTGAGCAGGTAGGACGAGGGGTCAGGTATGACGACCTCTTTGATTCGGGGCACGCACGTCATCTGCAAGACGGCCGGGCCGGAGACGGCGACGGTCATCGACGACGGGGCGGTCGTCCAGCGGGACGGCACGATCGTTGAGGTGGGCCGGTACGCCGACCTGGCGCCGAAGTACCAGCCGGACGAGGTGCTCGGCTCGCCAGAGCACCTCGTGATGCCAGGACTGGTCAACGGCCACCATCACGTCGGCCTGACGCCGCTCCAGCTCGGCTCGGACGACGAGCCGCTCGAGGTGTGGTTCGCCACGCGGATAGCCGGGCGGGACGTCGACCCGTACCTGGACACGCTCTACGGAGCCTTCGAGCTGCTGGCCTCCGGCGTGACAACCGTGCACCACTTGCACGGCATGCGGCGCGGGCCGTGGGAGCGCTGGCCGGCCGCCGCCGGGCGGGTGCTCCAGGCCTACCACGACGCCGGCCTGCGGGTGGTCTACAGCTTCAACTACCGCGACCAGAACCGCCTGGTCTACGGGCCGGACGATGAATTCGTGGCCAGCTTGTCCCCCGAGCTACGGGGGGAGATCGGCGAGCTGCTGGCCGGCCAGGCGATCCCACTGGAGCGCTACCTTGCCGACCTGTTCGTGGGGTTGTGGGAGACGTGGGGGCGGAATTCGGCTCCTCGGACCAGGATTCAGCTCACGCCCCACAACCTCCACTGGTGCTCGGACGGGGCGTTCCTGTCGCTGAAGGAGGTGGCCCGCCAGTACGGCGTCGGGATGCATGTCCATCTGCTGGAGACCGCCTATCAGAAGGAATACGCCCGCCGGCGCTCCGGGAAGACCGCGGTGCGGCATCTCTACGACCTCGGGTTCCTCGGACCGGAGGTGACGCTCGGCCACGCGGTGTGGCTGACAGAGGAGGACGTCGACATCCTGGCGGAGACCGGGACGATGGTGTGCAGTCAGGCGAGCAGCAACCTGCGCCTGAAGAGCGGGATCGCGCCGGTCAACGCGCTGCTGGCGCGGGGTGTCACTGTGGCGATGGGGATGGACGAGGCCGGGCTGAACGACGACCGGGACATGCTCCAGGAGATGCGGCTGGTCTGGAAGCTCCACCGCGTGCCCGGCCTCGAGGCGCCGGCCCTGACCGCGGCGCAGGTGTTCCAGATGGCGACCGAGCACGGCGCGCGTACGACACACTATGGCTCGGAGATCGGCACGCTGGAGCCCGGCAAGGGGGCGGACCTGGTGGTGCTGAACTGGCGGCACATCGCGCACCCGTACCTGGACCGCGACGTGCCGGTCCTGGACGCCGTGATCCAGCGCGGGAGGCTGTCCGGCGTGGAGCTGGTGATGGTGGCCGGCGAGGTCGTCGCGCGGAACGGACGCCCCACGCGCCTCGACCGCGAGCAGGTTCTGGAGGAGCTGGCGGCAAGCCTCCGCGCCCCCCTGCGCCCAGACGAAGAGCGCCGCCGCGAGCTAGCTCGCCTCGTGCGCCCCTACGTCGAGCGCTTCTACGCCGGCTGGCTGGACGAGGCACGCGAGGAGCCGTTCTACCGGTACAACGCGCGGTCGTAAAGATCACACCAGCGGCGCTCGATGCTGCGCGGCGCCAGCCCTCGCCACAACCAGTCACCCCGAGCGGGAGAGGCGGTGGAGCACGCCCAATGTCTGGAATGACAAGGGCATCGGCGGGGACCGCTGGTGGGCTACGCTGATGGGGGCCTCGGCAGCAAAGACCGGACGTATCACTGGTGCGCTCTGGAGCCCGTATCCGAGCCTGGTCCGGGGGATCGCGTGTCGATGTCGCTGGTGACTGGTGAGGGCCCCGTGTCCCGATCGGATCCCGCTGAGTCCGGCGTGATATGTGGGTGCTGGCCGGCGCGAACAGCCGAGGCGGCGCTCCAGATCGAACCGGCCGCTACTCCTGTGGGTGGATCACCGCCTTGACGATCTCCGGGTCGCCCTCGTTCAGCCGCGTCAGCGTCTCCTGCGCTCTCGCCAGTGGGAAGGTGTGGGTCACCAGAGGCGACATATCGATGGTGTTCGAGGCCACCAGCTCCACGCAAGCCGCGTAGGCGCTCGCGCCAACGT
Source organism: Chloroflexota bacterium (assembly GCA_020850915.1). The sequence goes on from JADZDV010000276.1 coordinate 11,683, forward strand.
AGCTGTGCGAGGATTTCAGGGTCAGTTCTTTGTACGCGAACTCCCGCGTCCGCAGGGTCAGCAGCTCCGTCGAGTAGCTCCCAACCTGGGTGATCGTACCGCCCATCCGGGTGAGCTGGCAGGCCAGTGGCAGCGTCCGGCTCTGCTCGCCGCCAACGCACTCGATGGTGTGGTTCACTCCGTAGCCATCCGTAAACGCTTCAACCGCCCCCAGGGGGTCTTCTCTGGTTGGGTCCAACGTGGCCTGCGCCCCGAGCCGCTCCGCCATCTCCAGGCGGCCCTGGCGCATCTCGAGCACCATCACCTTCGCCCCGACCGCCAGGCAGTGGGCCAGCGCCGAGAGGCCGATCGGTCCTGCCCCGATCACCACGACCGTCTGCCCTGCCTGCACCTGCGCCCGCTCGCGCACCGCCCGGTAGGCGATCGACAGCGGCTGGATCAGTGCCGCGCGGTCCATCGTGATGAAGTCCGGGATCGGGTAGACGTTCTGGGCTGGCACGCAGGCGAACTCGGCCAGCCCGCCATCTTGCCGGCTACCCGTGGTCCGGTAGTACAGGCAGTGGTTGCCCTGTCCCTCCTGACAGAACAGACACTCGCCGCACGGCAGCACCCCGTCGGCCGCTACTCGCTGGCCAATCTCCAGCCCGCTGACCCCCTGGCCAAGACCCGCCACTTCGCCAGCCAGCTCGTGGCCGAACCACGTGTTGCCCGGTTTCGTGCGCGGGTGCACCCCTTGGAAGGCGTGGACGTCCGATCCGCACACTGAGGCGGAAAGCATCTTGATCAGGACCTGGCCGGGCTTCGGCTCCGGCTTCGGCACATCCTGGACGACGAGCTGGAACGGCGCGACAAGCACAGCGGCGCGCATCGGACCTCCTGAAACAGCAACTCAACGCCGCCAGCGTACCGTCCGCCTCGGGTCACTGTCGAGGAGCGGGAAGCCCCCCTCCGCTACGGCCCGGATGGCGGCAGCGGCTCGACCTCCACGCGATAGCTCTCCGAGGCGGTATCCAGCCGTGCAGCCCGATCGCTCTCCCAGCGGAGCCGCCCCATCCCAGCCAAGTGCTCCTCGGTGACAACCTGCCCTTCGAACTCCCGTCCGGCTTCCATGTCCGGGCCCGCCGAGGAGCCCTGAAATCCGGCCCCGGGCTGGGTCCGCGGGTCCAGCCGGTCGTCTCCGATGAGCGGCTCCATGCGGAGCACGCGATACTCCCGCGTCCTCCCGATCTCCGGAGCCGCTCCCCGCGTGCGATGAGCCAGTTGTGCTCCGGAAGCGCTCGATCGCTGCTGGGCGGCCCATGTCGAGGTTCCTGATCCCCTCGAAGCTTCACCTGCTGGCCAGGCGATCGTCACGAGAAAGGCGCTCTCCTCGATCGCTTCCACGTCGTGTCGCACCTCAGGCTCCAACGTCAGCAGGCAGCCGGAGGGCACGTTGCTCGTGTCCCCGGCCGTCGCGATCCGCAGGGAGCCCTCCAGCGTTTGAATGGAGACCCAGCCGTTCGCCCGGTGCTCCCGAATCCGGGTGCCGGCCCTGGCAACGGTCAACAGAATCCGCAGTCCAGCCTCCTCCAGGAGGGTGCACGCATTGCGGTCACCGCGCTGCCAGCTCGCCTCCTCCTTGAGGGAAGCTATCTCTCGGGCCAGGTCGAAGCTCAGGGCCGTGCCGGCCAGCCGTCGCGCTGGACGCTCGGGGCTTCCGGCCGTTTCGCCTTGTGGCCGGGACCGCGCCGATCGCGGTTCGTTCATGGGGCAGCTCCTCTCCTGTCGGGTGCGGTGCACCGGGGCCGTAGGGCGAGCTCTGCCCACCGGTCCGTGTTGGTTCATTGTCCAGAACGGGTGTCGCGCTGCTCGGCCGGGCTGCGCGCCGGCCACCAATCCCTCGTCGGTCCATTCTCGAGGCTCGGTGGGCATTGCGCACTCGACGCGCGAACGAAGCGCATCTCCGAGCTGTTGAGCGCCCGCCCCCGCGGGCTCCGCAAGTCCCGTACCACCGCCCGGTGAAGCCCTCCCAGGAAGACCGCCGCCACGATCGGGACGTAGACGATCGTATGAAGGTGGCAGTGCAGCCACGCCACATCGAACGAGTGTCCAGGGATGCCCGTCGTGCCATTCAGCCCGTCTGGAGCTGCTGCGCCATCTTCATGAC
>JADZDV010000277.1 GCA_020850915.1 Chloroflexota bacterium
AATGCCCCGAGTCCTTTCGCGCAGAACAGAACGAGGACGGCGACCATCGCTGTGGATACGATGCGGTAAGCCATACAGGGCCCTCCTTGCGCAATTTCAACGCAGTCAGCTCGCGCACCAGGCTGCTGCACGTGGTCTCAGCCGCGGCCGTCTGGCCCAAGACGGGCCGCGCTCTCTCTACACTAGTAGCAGGAATGCGGCCCGCGCCAGTCCTAGCATGTTAACGAACGACCATCTCTCCGCGACGCGCGCGACGGATCGGATCGGAACAGGACACGCTCGCGTTGTTGGCGGCGCGGCACGCCGCTCAGGCGTCGGCTAGATCACTCCAGCGGACCAGCCGTGCGCCCACGGTCTGAAGCGCCTCCCGGGTCTCGCTCGCCACCAGCGCGGCAAGCTCGCGGTCTCGCCCGACGGTGAAGGTGGTGAAGCGCGCCGCCTCGTCGTCAAGGCGACCGGGATGCACCATCAGCTCGGTCAGGCCGCGGGGAAGCTGCCGCAGCTCGCGCTGGAGGGCGACCGGGCCGAAGCCAGTCCCCAGCGCCATGCCTCGGAAATGCGCCGTTGTTCTCAGGCCGGCCCGGCGCGCGAGCGCGGCGAACAGGCGTCCGAAGAGGGAGATCCCGAGCACGCGGATGGCGCCGCGCGGGCCCGGGTGGTGATTGCGGATCGGCGCGACACCCTCCGCTGGCGCGCGGACCGCTTTCACCCCGTAGCGTCGCGCCAGGCGCAGGACGACCGGCGCGACGCGCGGGTGGACGTGGATATGGTGGTGGCCGTCGAGGTGGTCGAGCCGCCCCCCGAGCGCGAGCGCCCGCTCGACCTGGGCCGCCAGCTCCCGCTCGACGTCAGCGACTCGCGTCCTTCCCGTTGTGAGACGAGCCAGGAGCTCGCCCAGTGCGAAGAAGCGTCCATCCGCTCTCCTCAGACTCGGCACCTGGTCCGGCGGACAGATTGGTCTATCGGCCGTGAGGTTGAGGTGCAGCCCGAGCCCCAGCGACGGCGCCGCTTGCCAGAGGGCCACCGCGTCGGCCGCGGCTGGCAGGTTCGCCATCAGGCTGGCGCTGGTGACCGGCCCATCGCGGTGGGCCTGCAGGATCCCCCGGTTCACGGCCGGGCTCAGCCCGAAGTCGTCCGCGTTGACGATCAGGCGCCGCTCCCAGTCGCCGCTCGCTCGGCTGCCGGTGGTGCTGTCCGGGCTTGCTCTACTGCCCCGCACGAGAGCCCGCGAACTCCCTTCCAGTGTCCACGCAGTCTCTCCTGGCCGAGGGGCCGCCACCGGGCACCAGAACGGCCGCGGGACGGCGATGTTCAAACCAGTATATGCTGGATCTGTGCGCGACCCACCGACTCCCTCGAGTCGGCGGAGGCACCGGAGCCGATGGTGGTGGACGACGGCAGCCGGGGAGCGGTCTGCCCAGGGCGTGGCGCGGCGCGCGTGGATGTCGTCACGGGCGTCCTGTACGACAGGCGGCAGGAAGACACCCCGGCGATTTCTCGCCGGGGTGTCTTCCTGCCCGCGAAACCGGTGGGATGTGCTGGCGAGTGAGGTGTCCTAGCGGGCCGCGATGCGCTCCAGGCGCTCTCCGCGCCCGGGGCCTGAGAGCCAGCGGGCGAGGGTGTTGCTGCCGAGGCTACGCTGCAGCAGGCCGTCCAGCCCCCAGACCATCCCGGCCGCGGCGAGCAGGAACACCAGGTCGCTGATCAGGAAGAGGCGATCGATCGAGCCGCCGTTCGAGGCCATGCCCTTCAACAGCATGTAATTGAGGTTCAGCAGGATGCCAACCAGCGCGCCCAGACGTGTCAACAGCCCGAGCGTCAGCAGGATCGCGGCGGCAAGCTCGCCGATGGTGATGAGCTGGCTGAACAGCAGGACGTTCGGCTGGACCACGGCCTCCAGGAACGAGCGGAAGAACGGCTCGGCGGCAGCAGCAGCGCCGCGAGTCGGAGGCTGGGCCGCGGGATTGCCAAACAGGAAGTTTGTCAGCGGGCCGCTCTCCGTGAGCCAGCCCTTGCTGAGCTTGTCCCAGCCGTAGGAGAGGTAGTACAGGCCAAATCCGATCCGGACGAGCGCCAGAGCCTTCCCTGCACTGATGACCACGTGACCTCCTCGCACGCTAGTGTGCTAGCTCTCTGCCGCGAGAGCGCGCCCAGCGGTATACGAGCCACTGGGCCCGGTGGATGTCTTGCCGCCGAGCTGTCACCCGGTCGCGGCGTCCGATTCGCTCTTCACCCCGTGACTCTGACGGTGCGTCATGCCTTACGGTGGCTCAGGAGGACTGATGAGCTACACCGTGAAGAAGGTGGCTGAGATGGCGAGCGTCAGCGTGCGCACGCTCCATTACTACGACCAGATCGGACTGCTACGGTCGTCATCCACCAGCGAGGCCGGCTATCGGCTGTACTCGGACGCGGACCTGGACCGCCTGCAGGAGATCCTCTTCTTCCGGGAGCTGCGCTTCGGCCTCAAGGAGATCAAGGCGATCGTCGAAAGCCCGGGCTTCGATCGGAAGGAGGCGCTGCGGGCGCACCGCCAGCTTCTGGCCGAGCAGCAGCGCCGGCTCGGCCAGCTTGTCGAGCTCGCGGACCGGACGATCGACGCGCTGGAACGAGGTCAGACCATGGACGAGCAGGCAAGATTCAGCGGCTTTGACGATTCGAAGCTCGAGGCGTACCGCGAGGAGGCGCGGCAGCGCTGGGGTCACACGGAGGCCTACAAAGAGAGCGAGCGCCGCGCCGCCAGCTACACCCGGGCCGACTGGGACGCCATCAAGGCGGAGAGCCAGGAGATCGAGCGGCACCTCGCGGCGCTCGCGGACCGTGACCCGGCTGACCCGGAAGTGCAGCGCTGGATCGCGCGCCACCATCAGCAGATCAACGATCGGTTCTACACCTGCTCGCTGGAGGTGTACCGCGGTCTGGGCGACCTGTACGTGGACGATCCGCGCTTCGCCGCCTACTACGATCGCGTGCGCCCCGGCCTCGCGCGCTTCATGCGCGAGGCCATGCGCGTCCACGCGGACCGCCTCGCGGCAAGCTAACGTTGGGGTCGGGGGAGGCCGAAGGTGAGCGTGCTGCCTCGCCCCGGCCGCTCTTCCGCGGTCTGGCGAACTCACGGTGCGCCACGCCTGGTTCGGCGGTGACCGTCTGCCGGTCGTTCGCGGTTGCGCGGCGCAGCGGTCCGTCGCGCAACCGTGTCGAGCGCGACGGCCCCAGGCCTCGCCGGGGGTCGCTAGTTGCCGCTATCGCCCACGCCCGGCGGTCGGCTCCCCAGTCGCTGCATGGCGATCCTGGCAGCTTCGTACTGCGACTGCGCGGAGCGGTAGCGGGTAAGGTTCGCGGGGCTGGGGTCGAGCTGCGCGATGCGGTCAGCCTCGGCCAACTGCCACTCCCGCTCCGACACCTCCACGCGGAGCTGCTCCGGGGAGCGGGTCGCGAGGAGCACATGCGCGGCCGACTCGAGCTGCTGTCGCTTGTACGCCGAGTCGTCGGCGCGCTGCTGCGTCGTCGGTCGGCGGAATGGTCGCCGCTTCGTCTTCCGGGCCACGTTGTCTCCCTTACCGGTGCGAGCGGCTGGTGGAGCCGCGACCCTGCTGGTTGATGAGGCGGTCTGTGGCGAGATCGAGAGGCTGGCCGCCGCGGCGGCACGAGACGTAGCTCAACGTTGACTCCCTGGAAGGCTTGGCCGTTCCGTCAACGCGAGTCGTCGATGGGAACAGGAGCGGCGGTGACACGCCGCGCATTGCTGCCCAGCCGGGGTGGCCGGCGAGCGAAACAAACCAGCAGGACAACTATACCCGAGCCGTCAGTCTGAGCCTCCCCGCCACCCGGGTGCGCCCGAAACATGTTGCAGCGTGGCCGACAGACCGGTAGGGCCGTTTCAACACAAGTTGGTCACAAGTTGGTCGCACCCCGCCACCCACCGCGCCGGAGCTGTCGGTGACCCGCCCACGTGGACCACGAGCAGATGCTGGCGGGATCGAATCCTGACCTCGTGCTGGCGCCAGGCCGCCCGACCGACATCGCGCGGATCGCCCACGACCTGCTGGACCACGACGACCCGTTTGTCATGGAGAGGCCGATAGGCGGTCACGGCACGGACCTCTTCAACTTCCGGCCGGAGCGCCCGTCGAGGCGGCCGCCAGGGCCCTGTGCTGTCGTGCCGAGATTACACCGAGACGAGCAGCTCCTGGGCCAGCTCTTCCCAGCGGGCCTCGAGCTTCGCGGCCTCTTCGTCCAGCGCGGCGTACTCCACGGCCATGCTGTTCAGCATCTCGCGGTCACCGTACTGGTCCGGCTGGCCGAGGATGTCTTCCAGCTCCTTGCGGCGGTTCGCCACCCGCTCGAGCTCGGCATCCAGGTGCTCCATCTCGCGCTCACCCGGCGAGACGCTGTTCTTGTGCCGCTTGCCACTGGCGTGCTTGCCGTTCGTGGTGGCCACCGGCTCCAGCGCCAGGTCCTCGACGAGGGAGCGTGGCGCACCGGCGCCAATCTGCCGCTCGCGGTACTCGGTGTAGTTGCCGAGGTAGAACGCGATCGTCCCGCCACCCACCTCGCCGACCTTCGTGGTCACCTGGTCCATGAAGTACCGGTCGTGGCTTGCGATGACCACCGTCCCGGCAAAGGATCTCAGCGCCGCCTCGAGCTGCTCGCGCGAGCTGATGTCCAGGTGGTTCGTCGGCTCGTCCAGCAGGAGCAGATTGCACGGTCGGAGGAGCAGCTTCGCCAGCGACAGCCGGCTCTTCTCGCCACCGGAGAGGAACTCGATCTCCTTCTCGACCTCGTCCTGGGTGAAGAGGAAGCGTCCGAGCAGGCTCCGAACCCGCTCCTCGCCCCAGCCCTCCGGGGCATGCTCGCGCATCTCCTCGACGATCGTTCGATCCAGCCGAAGGGCGGCCGCCTGGTCCTGAGCGTAGTAGCCGATCGTGACACCCTCGCCAACCTGAATGTGTCCGCTGTCCGGCTTCTCCAGACCGGCCAGCAGCTTCAGCAGGGTGGACTTGCCCGCCCCATTCGGCCCGACCAGCGCGATCCGATCGCCACGCTCCAGCGAGGCGTTCAGCCCGTCGAACACAACGTGCTCGCCGAACGACTTCTTCAGCCCGTCGATCGTTACGACCTCGCGGTGGCTCGGCTTCCCGGTCGGGAAGCGCAGGGCGATCGCCGCGCCCCGGTCCTTCGGTGGCTCCAGTCGCGCCAGCTTGGCCAGCATCTTCTCCCGGCTCTTGACCTGCGCCGACTTCGTGGCCTTGGCGCGGAAGCGGTCCAGGAACGCCTGCTGCTGCTGGAGGAACTTCTGCTGCCGTTCGTACGCCGTGATGGCGGCCTGGCGGCGGCGCTCCTTCTCAGCCAGGTAGAAGGTGTAGTTGCCGCGGAAGTCGGTCAATTTGCCGTCTTCCAGCTCCACCGTCCGACTGATCGCGCGATCGAGAAAGTAGCGGTCGTGCGAGACGATGATCGTCGCGGACGGCGAACCGGCCAGGTAGCCCTCGAGCCACTCGGTGGCTTCGAGATCCAGGTGGTTCGTCGGCTCGTCCAGCAGGAGGATGTCCGGCTTGCGGACGAGGAGCTTCGCCAAGGCGATGCGGCTCTGCCAGCCGCCGGAGAACGCCCTGGTCTCCTTCGTCTTATCGGCGTCCGAGAAGCCGAGGCCGGCGAGGATCTGGTGGATCTCCGCCTCCACGCTGTAGCCGCCAAGCTGCTCGAAGCGCGCCATCAGGTCGCCCTGCTCGTCGCACAGGCGGATCAGCTCGTCAGCCTCTGGGCCGGCGATCAACTGCTGCTCGATCTCGTGCAGCTCGCGCTGGATCTGCAGCAGCTCGCCGTACGCGGAGAACATCTCGTCCCAGAGGGTGCGCCCGGGCGTAACCACGGCATCCTGCGGCAGGTAGCCAACCAGCCAGCCGGACGGCATCCGGACCTGGCCTTCGTCCGCCGTCTCGTCGCCCCTGACGATCTTGAGCAGGGTGGTCTTGCCAGCCCCGTTCGGGCCGACGAGGGCGATCTTCTCGGATCGCCCCACTTCCAGGTTGATCGTCGCCAGCACCTCGCGGGCGCCGAACGACTTCTTCAGATTGGCGAGCTTCAGCACGGGGAACCTCCGGTCTCGCAACGGTCGGAACCGGGCGGGCCGCCCGGACGGCCGGGAGCAGAGGCGTCCCGGGCCAGCACCTTCACATCGTCAGCGACCTGAGATTTTATCAGATTCCGAGGCCGTCCCGCCGCGCCTGGTGAGGGCCTTGCGCAGCCAGACGACGAGCAATGGCCCTGCGACCAGGCTCAGACTCACGCCCAGCGCCAGAGGTGGTCCGTTCGCCAGGAGTCTCTGAAGCCCGCCGCCACTGCTCACGAGCACAACCGTCGTCCTCATGACGAAGAAGACGATCAGCCCGACCACGGCCAGCGCTCCGAGAGCCAGCGGCAGCGCGATCATCAGCCCATTCAACGAGCCAATGGCCGCGACAGCGAACGCCAGCCAGTGCCGCCAGACGCGTCCGACACGCACCCCGCCGGTCAACCCGAGGACCGCGCACAGGGAGAGCCCGGTCGCGTTGAGCAGGATCAGCGGGTCCGGTCTGAGCGGGAGAAAAGGGGACGCCACCAGCAACACGAGCGAGATAATGATCATCACGCCGCCGCTCAGCCGCGCGGTCCAGCGCAACCGCGCGTCGAGTGGCGCCGAACGCTGCTCGTAGGGCGAGGCCCGATCGAGGAACGCCCGCGGACTCACGGCCTCTATGGAACGCTCAGCAGCTCGCGACGAGTTCACGGGAGGTGGCGTCCGAGCAGGGAGCGCCAGCCGTTCCTCAGGCCTCGCCATAGGTCCAGTGCCCCAGGTGGAACCAGGCGGCCGGCTCGCCAGCAGCCGGAGCGCGTCCCGGCCGCACGACGGCTCCGAGCAGGACCGGGTCCAGCCCCGCCGCGCCCGCGACCGCCGCGCCCGCGACCACCAGACCGCCCATCACGCCAGCGAACACGAGCGGCGCAGCGGCCACGGTCCAGAGTGCCGCGGTCGTCCGACCCAGTCGCCGCGACAGACGCTCCACCTTCGGGGGTGCCGGTGGGAGAAACGCTTCGACGCGCAGCGGCCGTTCCTCGGTCACTGCTCCCCGCGGCACCTCGTGCGCCACGTAGACCGCGTCAAACTCAACCCGGTCCGCGACACGCCGCAGGTCGCGCAGCACGCGGTCCGGCACCGGAAACCCTCCTGGCTCCGTCAGGAGCGGATCGCTGGCGGCGTCCAGCAGGACCCAGTCATGCGCGAGATGGGGCGCGCCGTAGACGCGGTGGTCGGCGAAGAGCGGCATCGTCCCGAGATACGAGACTGGCAAGCCCGCTTGCACGCTGACAGCCATGATCTCCCGCGCCCGGCGCTGGAGCCCCGGGTCCCTCGGACGCCCCGGAGTGAGCTGACGGCCAGCCTCCATACGGTCAGGCTCGAAGAGGACGGGGGGCAGCGGCGTAGAGACGGGCGGCTCAAGCGATCGGCTCACGGACGGACTCCTCGTACAGAGAGACTTCGTAGCCAGCCTACACGCCGCGAGCCCCGACGCCATTTCTTACGCGCGTAGCGCATGCGCGTTTCACGCGGTCATTTCGCCCGAGAAACGAGAGCCAGGACGCGCGTCGTCACCCGCGGTCTCTCGGGCAGTCATCCCGCCGCGGCGTGTCCCCGCCGTCCGTCTCCCATCGGCCTCCGTGTGTCTGTCACGCCAGCACAGGACGTGGCACGTTTCCCCTGCCCGTCTGAGCCGTGCCCTCGCGACTGTCCGGCTGGCCACCCGGTCGCTCGCCCGTGAGAGCGGCGTGCTCGCTCCTTTACTCCTCAAACGTCACGTTGCCACCCATCCTCGCCGCCCGGTCGATCGAGATCGTCGTCTGCAGCGCCAGCCTCGCCTCTCGCGGCGTCGCCAGGGCGCACGGCCTTCCCGTGATCAGGTGCTCCAGCCAGGCCCGCGTCTCCGTCGCCAGCGGGCCCCAGAAGCGGCCCAGCGCCCAGGCGCCTGGTGGCGTGCTGCCCAGGAACGTCATGTTCACGCTGTGGCCCGCCCACATCAGGTCCGGCGCCCCCGCCTCCGAGTACAGCAACTGGTCTGTGTGGTCGTCGTTCAGCAGCATGATGCCGTCCGTGCCCAGGATCTCCATTCGCGCCGACTGCCCCAGCGCCGGGTAGTCCGCTGGCAGCGCGTAGCAGATGCCCAGGTTCACCACCGCCCCGGTGTCGTACGTCAGGAGCGCCCACGAGACGTCGTCGATGTCGTAGCCCGACCCACGGAACACCTCCTCGCCCCGGTAGCCGCGCGCCACCACCTCCACCGGCCGCGCTCCGTCGAGGAACCAGCTCACCAGGTCCACGTAGTAGGTCAGGATGTCCATGATCGGTGTGGCGTGCCGCTCGCGCTCGAGGATCGCGAAGGTCTGCCCACGCCCGTTGTAGACTCGCGCCACGATCCCGGTGAGCTTTCCCAGCCGTCCCTGGAGGAGCTGCTCCTTTGCTCGCAGGTAGCGGTGCTTGAATCGGCGGCTGTAGCCCACCCGCGGATTGCCGCCCGTTCGCTCCAGTGCCTCCAGTGTCTCGTCCGCGTCCTCCAGGCTCAGAGCGATGGGCTTCTCCACCAGCACGGCTTTGCCCAGCTCCAGCGCCTCGAGAATCGGGCGTGTGTGCCGCGCCTCGGGCGTCGAGACGATCACCGCGTCCATCTCCGGGTGGCTGATCGCCTCGTAGTTGTCGCCCGAGGCGAAGTCCGCCCCAACCGCCTCTCGGAGCTTCCTGGCGCGCGCCGGGTCGACGTCCGTTACGGCGATGAGCTTCACCGCGGGATGCCCTGCCACCAGCCGCGCGCGCAGCGTCCCGATCCGGCCGCGGCCGATCACCGCGATGCCCAGCGCCTCCTTCCTCATGGGCCGCGTCCCTCTCCCGTCCCCGCGGCCACCTCGCCCATCATCTCGGCGGCCAGCCGATCAGGGGTGAGCAGCGTCCGCTCCACCGGGGGGATCCGCGCCACTGGATCGCCCAGGCGCACGTGTGGATCACCAGCCTTGCGCCAGCGCCCGCAACTGCCGCCCAATGAACGACTTCATGATGTCGATGCTTCGCTTCGTGCTCGCGGTGTCTGGAACCACGTAGTAGCCGTGCCCCTCGCGGGGACAGGTCGCCAGCTCGATGTAGCCGCCCGCTCTGCCGTACGCCTCCACAAACCGCTCGGCCGTCCGGGGCGCCAGGATATCGTCGTCCGCGCCGTGCAGGAACAGCGCGGGTGGCAGAGCCACCGGCTCCCCGCGCTCCAGCATGAATTGGGGGCTGGCCTCCTTCATCGTGGCTTCGTCGCGGAAGTACCGATCGTGCGACGCAACCAGCTCCTGGCGCCCCTTCTCCTTCGCCAGCACGTAGCGCGAGTACGGGTCGATCACTGGCCCGGCCAGGATGACGTACGCCAGGCTGGCGTCCACCTCCGGCGCCTCGGCCAGCGCCAGCGCCGCGTAGCGCGGATCGCGCGGCCGCATCGCGCTCAGCATGATCTGGTGCCCGCCGCTCGAGTGGCCCACGCCTCCCACTCCCTCGGCGCTGGCGTTGAAGTCGGCCGCGCGCGCCTTGAGCCAGCGCGTCGCATAGTTGATGTCGGCCATCGAGGCGGGATAGGGCGCCTGGGTCCCAAGCCGGAAGTCGATCGACGCCACCACCAGCCCAGCGGCGGCCAGCGCCTCGTCCAGGAAGGCAAGCTGCGCGCGGTCGCCCCGGTTCCAGGCGCCCCCGTGCAGCTTGATGATGGCGGGGAAGGGGCCGGGGCCTCGCGGCTCGTAGATCCGCGCCAACCAGCTCTGCCTGCCGTCATGGCGATACTCGACGTCTCTCCAGCGCACCTCGAACAGGGCGCGCGGGTCGTACTGTGGCACGGAGCGCGTCCCGCTCGGCACGGCCACCCCTCCCACTGGCTCTTGCGCTTGCTCTTGCTGGCTCGGCATGCTCGTTCCCTCCAGCCCGAACTCTGACAGGTTCGCCCCGGAGGGTCAAGCGCGGCTGCGTATTCCTTGTCTGCTGGCGCGCCAGGTGGTAGAAACCCCTTGGTTATGCCGAATCGGGCGGTCGGCACCTCCGTGCCCTGACCCTGTCGCGGTCGACACCGTCGCGGCTAACTTCCTCGAGAAAGAAGGATCCCTGCATGACAGCGCCTCTAGCCCGCCGCGCACTCCTGCGCCGGGCTGCCGCCGCACTCGCCCTGGGCGTGGCCACGCCGCTCTTCGCTGCCTGCGCCTCTTCCACTCCCGCGCCGTCCAAGCCGGCTGAGCCCGCCAAGCCCGCGGAGCCAGCCAAGCCGGCCGCCCCGGCCCCCGCTGCCAACCCGGCCGCTCCCGCGGCGTCGCCCGCCGCGGCCGGCCAGGCGCCCGCCACTCAGGCGAAGCTGGACAACATCAAGTACGGCATCGTCGGCTACAACCCGTTCCACGTCGTCTTCATCGTCGGCAGCGAGAAGCCCGAGACGATGCGTAAGAACGGGATCGATCTGGAGCTGGTCTTCACCGGCAGCGGCCCGGCCTCCATGCAGGCGCTCCTCGGCGGCTCCATCACCTTCGCCGCCGCCGCGGCCGAGGCCTCCTGGCCAGCCCAGGACAAGAGTCCGGATGTCATGCAGGTCCTGGCCGTCGCCCAGGGCACCCCTTACGCGCTCCTGGTCAGTCCAGATATCAAGTCGATCGCCAACCTTCGCGGCAAGACGGTCGGCGCCACTTCCCTCCGGGGGGGCGCGGACATCACCGCCATGCGCCTGATGCTGGCCGAAAACGGCATCAACGACGGCGACTTCAACGTCATCGTCGTCGGCACCATCGCCGAGCGCACCGCCGCTATGAAGGCCGGCTCCATCTCGGCCGTCGCCAGTCTCGAGCCGCAGATCTCCCAGCTCAAGGACGCCGGCTTCGTCGAGCTGGGCGACGGCAATAAGTACGAGAGCCTGCGCAACAACTACACCGGCCTGCTGGTTGCCAAGAAGAGCTGGTACGAGCCGAACATGCCGGCAATGCTCCGCTTCGGCAAGTCCGTCCGCGAGATCACCAACTGGGTCTACGACCCCAAGAACAAGGAGGAGCTGATCGACATCCTGGCGAAGGTGCACAAGGTGGACCGCAAGTTCGCCGCCAACGCCTACGACCGCCACTACGTCCAGTTCGAGGGCCTGCCGAAAGACCCGCGCCCGAGCCAGAAGATCCTCGAGCAAGTCGCCGCCAACCAGAAGAAGATCGGCATGGAAGGCGTCCCAAGCGATGTGATGAAGTACGTCGACAAGACCGTCGGCGACCGGATCATGGCGCAGCCGCTCTAAGCCGGGCCGCGCGCGGGAGCCCGGCCGTGTGCCACCAGGCTGGGAGGCCGCTCCGGGTCAGGGCTGGGGTGTTGGGGTGGGAGAGGGAGCCGGAGGCATCGGCTGCCAGAGTGGCAGCGTCCGCGGTCGAGGCATCTGGGGCGCTCGTTACAATTTCGTATGGCTGCGCGGCTGCTGCTGGTGGACGACGATCCGAAAGTCCGCTCCTCGCTTGGGCGGCGGCTCGCGTTCGAGGGGTTTCGGGTCGAAACGGCAGAGGACGGGCACCAGGCACTGGACCGGGTGGCGGAGCAGCCGCCGGATCTGATCGTCCTGGACGTCATGCTGCCGGGACTCGACGGGCTGGAGGTCGCACGACGGCTCCGGCAGGCGAGCGCCGTCCCGATCCTCATGCTCACGGCACGCGGAAGCGTCCCCGACAAGGTGGCCGGCTTCAACAGCGGTGCCGATGACTACCTGGTCAAGCCGTTCGAGTTCGAGGAGCTGCTCGCCCGCATCGGGGCGCTGCTCCGACGCGCCGCCCCACCCACGCCGACCGTCCTGCGCTTCCAGGACCTCGCGCTGGACACCGCCACCCGGCGCGCGCAACGCGGTGGCCAGCCGCTCGACCTGACGGCGCGGGAGTTCGAGCTGCTCGAGTACTTCATGCAGCACCCGGACCGAGTGCTCTCACGAGAGGCGATCTTCCAGGCGGTCTGGGGCTCCGGCTTCCTGGGCGGCTCCAACATCATCGACGTCAACGTCAGCTACCTGCGAGACAAGCTCGAGGCAGGCGGCCTGCCGCGACTGATCCAGACGATTCGCGGGGCAGGCTACGCGCTGCGAGAAGACTAATGTCGCTCCAGACGCGCCTCGTCCTGCTCCAGGCGCTCCTGCTCGCGGCCGGACTGGTCGCCTTCGCCGGCCTGGTGGCCGCTCGATTCGAGGCGGCCCTGTTGCATGACGTTGACGAGGCGCTCGACCTGCGGGCCGCGGCCATAGCCGCCGACGTCTGGCTAGCCGGCGGTCCGCGCGGTCTGGAGCCCCTACGCGTCGAGCCCGGTCCGCTCGAGGAGATGAGCCGACCGGGGATCTACGTCCAGGTCCGCTCGCTCGATGGGCAGGTCCTGGCCAGCTCAGCGAACCTCGCCGGGGGCGATCTTCCCGCACCGCCGACGCTCGGAACGCCCGCCACCGTGCCGTTACAGCGCGGGGAGCGGCTGCGCGTGCTGAGTATTCAGGCGTCACAGGACAGCCAGCCGATCGCCATCGTGCGGGTTGGTGAGTCGCTCCACCTCGTGGACGCCAGCGTGCGCCAGCTCACCGGGCTGCTGTTCGGCGTTGGCAGCGGTGTGCTGGCGCTGACCGTCCTCCTGACCTGGCTCGCCGTTCGGCGCGCGCTGACTCCGCTGGGCGCTATCACCGCGGCGGCCGAGGCGGTGGCCAGGACGGGAGACGCCGAGCGTCGAGCGCCAGGCGCCGAGCGACGTGACGAGGTGGGGCGCCTGGCCCGGGCCTTCAACGAGATGGCCGCCCGCCTCTGGAAGCTGCTCGAGATGCAGCGCCAGCTCCTGGCAGACACCTCGCACGAGCTCCGCAACCCGCTCACGGTCATCCGAACGAACCTCGGCCTGCTGCGGAAGAACCTGTCCGCGGACACCCGCGAAGAGATCGCGGCCGAGACGGACGATGAGGCGATTCGAATGAGCCGGATGGTGGACGACCTGCTGCTGCTCGGCGAGGTCCAGGAGCGAACTCCGCCGGCAAGCCAACTGGTGCGGCTGGACCGGCTGGCCGGGGATGTGGCGCAGCAGTACGCGGCGCGCGGCACGCACCAGATCCTCGTCGAGGCCGATGAGCCGCTAGCCATCCGGGCGGACCGCGAGCGACTCCGCCAGGTGCTGGTGAACCTGCTGGACAACGCCACCCGGCATACCCCGGCCGGCGGCGCTATCCGGGTGAGCGTGCGTAGGCTCGGCTCCGAAGCCGAGCTGGCCGTGGCAGACGCCGGACCTGGGATCGCGGCGGAGCACCTGGCCCGCCTCTTTGACCGCTTCTACCGCGTGGAGCCGGCCCGCGACCGGCAGACCGGTGGCAGCGGTCTCGGCCTGGCGATCGTCAAGCACATCACCGAGACGTACGGCGGCCGCGTGCGCGCAGAGTCGACGCCCGGCGAGGGCGCGCGCTTCGTCATGACGTTTCCGGTCGAGCCGTCCTGGAGGCTCGAAGCCGACGCTTGAGCGAGATAGCGCCGCGCGTTGGCGGGCTGGCTCGAGAATCCCCGGCCGCGGATCTCACGCCACAACTGCTGGGCGTTGTGACGGCCCTCCGTCCAGCGGGTGCGGAGGTACGACTCGTACGGCGCGAGCATCGTCGAGCGCGACGGTGGCGCGGCTCGCTCCGGGCATGCACCGGCCCGCGGGCAGCGACGGACCGTCTTGCGGCCCAGGCCGGTCTGCCGACCGATCGCAGCCCGGGAGCGGCCCTGCTGGTGGAGGGCGACGACGGCCTCGTAGCGAGTCAGCCGCTGCGCGCGCCGTGCCTGCCGGTGCTCCCGCGCCTGGATGCGCCCCGGTAGTGACCCCATAATGGCGCTCGACGAGAGCTTAACAATCTATAGGAACGTCCCGGGGCGGTTCACTCAGTCTCTGGCGCCGCGGCGATTGCCAGGCCGCCAGCGCCAGTGCCAGAATCAAGCCTCAACGCATCTACCCCGTCTTCCATGACCGACGCAACGCTGTGACGTACACGAGACAACAGAGCAGTCCGCCGGCCTCCACAGCCGTAGTGGCAGATGCCGGTGATCCAAGAAGATGGGCGTGCCTGGCGCCTCCCTGGCCAGTCCTGACGCTGCTGCTCACGGTGATCTGCCTCGTCATGGCCTTGGCGGACCTCGACGGTGGCTGGCGATTGGGGCTCGGCGCATCGTTCGGGATTCTGCTGCTTGCTGTCAGCTCGTGTCGGGCAAGAGGCACCCTCCGGCCGTTCCTGCTGATCAATCTGGGAGTGCTGGGGATCTACCTGTGGGCCGCCGCCGAGCGCGAGGTCTTGACGGTCGGCCTCACGAAAGAC
>JADZDV010000278.1 GCA_020850915.1 Chloroflexota bacterium
ACGATGAACCGCACACTAGACAGGCAGCGACAGGCCGATCAGCTCCAGCGGGACTGGTCCACGAACCCGCGCTGGCGCGGTGTTCGGCGGGAGTACACGGCCGAGCAGGTCATTCGGCTCCGCGGCTCGGTCCAGGTCGAGCAGACGCTCGCCCGGCTCGGCGCCGAGCGGCTCTGGGAGCTGCTTCACGCTCGGCCGTACGTGCCGTCGCTCGGCGCCTACACCGGCAACCAGGCCGTCCAGATGGTCCGCGCCGGCCTCGAGGCGATCTACCTGAGTGGCTGGCAGGTTGCGGCCGATGCGAACCTCGGCGAAGGCATGTTCCCAGACCAGAGCCTCTACCCCGCCAACAGCGTCCCGGCGATCGTCCGCCGGATCAACAACGCACTGCGACGGGCGGACCAGATCGACTGGAGCGAAGGCCGGCACGACCGCCACTGGCTGGCGCCGATCGTCGCCGACGCCGAGGCGGGCTTCGGCGGCGCCCTCAACGCGTGCGAGCTGATGAAGGGGATGATCGAAGCTGGCGCGGCGGGCGTCCATTTCGAGGACCAGCTCTCGTCTGAGAAGAAGTGCGGCCACATGGGCGGCAAGGTGCTGGTCCCCACGAGCCAGCACGTTCGGACGCTGACGGCCGCCCGCCTGGCCGCGGACGTCCTGGGTGTGCCCTCACTGGTCATCGCCCGGACGGACGCCCTGGCGGCCACGCTGCTAACGAGCGACGTCGACCCGCGCGATCGCGAGCTCGTTACCGGCGAGCGCACCGCCGAGGGCTTCTACGTGGTCCGGACTGGCCTGGCGGCCGGGATCGCCCGCGGCCTGGCCTACGCGCCCTACGCGGACCTGCTCTGGCTGGAGACCTCGACGCCAGACCTGGACGAGGCGCGGCAGTTCGCCGAGGCGATCCAACGCGAGTTCCCTGGCAAGCTACTCGCCTATAACTGCTCGCCGTCGTTCAACTGGCGGCGCCACCTGGACGATGCCACTATCGCGACGTTTCAGCGCGAGCTGGGCGCGCTGGGCTACAAGTTCCAGTTCATCACGCTCGCCGGCTTCCATTCGCTCAACGCGGCGACCTTCGAGCTCGCCCAGGCGTATGCGGCCGAGGGCATGCCGGCGTATGTCCGCCTCCAAGAGCGCGAGCTCGCGCTGGAGCCGCAGGGCTACACCGCCGTCAAGCACCAGCGGGAGGTCGGCGCCGGCTACTTCGATCTCGTCGCCGAGGTCGTCTCCGGCGGCCACGCCTCGACGCTCGCCCTGAAGGGCTCGACCGAGGAGGCCCAGTTCGAGCCGGTGCTTCAGGCGTCACACTAGGCCCCGATCGGCTGGCACTCGCCAGGCGATTCGGCCTCGAAGCAGCCGGGAATTGGCCACTGGTCGGTTCCCGGCTTTTCCATGCCCCGGACTTGAGGATATTCAAATAATTAGATATCATGAGAAGGAGAGGCCAAGGAGAATACCGCTTGAACGACCCACTGCGACTGTTCAAAGCCGACCTGTTCAAAGCGCTCGGCCACCCGGCGCGGCTGCAGATCCTGGAGCTGCTACGGGACCGGGAGCGCTCCGTTTCCGAGCTCCAGGCCGGACTACAGATCGCAGGCTCGGCGGTCTCCCAGCAACTGATGGTGTTGCGCTCGCGCCAGCTCGTGGAGGCCCGGCGCGAGGGGGCGAACGTCTACTACCGCGTGCGTGACCCGGCCGTCTTCACGATTCTCGACGCCGGGCGTGAGATCTTCGCCGCCCGGCTGGACGAGCTCCGGGCCAGCCTCGCGCGAGACGTCGACGCGTCTCGGACCCGCGGGGAGCTGCTGAACGGTTGAGCGCCCTCCTGCAGCTCTGGCGAAACGAATTCACCGGTTATGATCGTCAGTCACTTCAGTCCGACCTGCTGGCCGGGCTCACCGTTGCCGCCGTCGCCCTCCCCCTGGCGCTCGCGTTCGGCGTTGCCTCCGGCGCGGACGCGGCCGCCGGCCTGGTGACGGCGATCGTCGCCGGCATTCTGATCGCCGTGTTGGGCGGCTCCCCGTTCCAGATCTCTGGCCCAACCGGGGCGATGTCCGCCGTGCTGATTGTGGTCGCGTCGCGCTATGGCCTGCAGGGCGTCTGGCTGGCGTCGCTGATGGCGGGCGCGGTGATTGTCGCGCTCGGGATCTTCCGACTGGGGCGCGTCGTCACGTTCATCCCGTCGCCGGTCATCACCGGGTTCACCTCCGGCATCGCGCTGATCATCGCGCTCGGCCAGGTCGACGCCGTCCTCGGCCTGCCGGCGGCGCCGAGCGAGCACGTCGCCGGCAAGCTGTTGAGCTACCTGGAGCATGGCGTGGTGGTCGACGGCGTCAGCCTGGCGACGGCGCTGGTGGTCATGCTGACGATGGTCCTGCTGCCGCAGTTGCAGGACTGGCTGCCGGCGCCAGTGCGGGCGATCCCGGCCTCGCTCCTCGGCATCGTTGCCGCGACGACGCTCGTCGCGGTATTCGGCTGGGACGTCCGCCTGATCGGCGAGGTCCCGCGCAGCCTGCTGCTGGAGAACCGGCTCACGCCCGCGACGATCGATCCGGCGCTGCTGGGCGAGCTGTTCGTCCCGGCCCTCTCGATCGCCGCGCTGGGCACGGTCGAGTCGCTCCTCTGCGGGACCGTCGCGGCGAGCCTGACGGGCGTCAAGCTGAACAGTAACGTCGAGCTGATTGGCCAGGGCATCGGCAATCTGGTCGTTCCCTTCTTTGGTGGCGTGCCGGCCACCGCGGCGATTGCCCGGACGAGCGTCGCCATCAAGAGTGGCGCCCGGACGCGCCTGACCGGCGTCTTCCATGGGCTTGCCCTGCTGGCCGTCGCGCTCCTCGCCGCACCGTTGATTGCCAGAGTGCCGCTGGCCGCGCTGGGCGGCGTGCTGATCGTGACCGCCATGCGCATGAACGAGTGGGAGGCGATCCGCTTCTTCCTGCGCGGCCGGCACCGTCATGCCGTGATCGCGATGGTGGCGACCATGATCGCGACTGTCGCGCTCGATTTGACTCAGGCGATCGCTGTCGGCGTCGTCGTCTCCGTGCTCTTCTTCCTCCGCCAGGCCAGCGCGATCGGGGTCTCCATCCAAGCGGTCGATCCGGCGCGTCTAGGCTTGACCGAACCGGCGGCCCGCGCGGAGGTGGCCGACGTCCGCGTCGTCTACGTCACCGGGCCGCTGTTCTTCGGCAGTGCCGGAGCGTTCGCGGAGGCAGTCCACGGATTGCCCGAGTCTGCCCGGGTGGTGCTCTCGATGCGCGGCGTGCCGACCATCGACGCCTCGGGTGCGCAGGCAATTCTCGAGCTCTTCGAGCGCCAGCACGCTGGCGGCGGCCAGGTCCACCTCGCCGGCGTCCAGCGCCCGGTCGAGCGGGTGCTGCGGCGCAGCACGCTGGTAGGCATTCGTCACGACGACCGGATCCATTGGAGCGCCGACCGCGCGATCCTCGCGTTGTGTGGCAGCTTGGCCGAAGCGGGATCTGCCACCGGCGCGCCCGTGCCACGCTCACCGGCGGTCGCGCGGCTGACGCCGAGCGCGGCGACGCCGGCGAGCCACTGAGCCGCGCGCCTACAGCAAACGGCGATGGCTCGGGGCAGGAAGGCCCCGCCGGCATGGCTCGGGCGAGCGGCTGCCTGGCTGCCAGCCGTATCGCCGCCTCGCTACGCCCTGCCGGACCTGGCGACTGCACTGCCGCCCCGCCGGGGCTCGCATGGCGCCCGCCCCCAGCGCCCGTGGCCAGGGGCCGTCTGGGGACGGCGGCCCTGCTGCCCCGGCAGGACCCATCCGTGCGGGGGCGGTAGCGCCGCAGCGGACCGAGCCCCCGTCAGGGGGCGGCACTCTAGGAGCCACGTCCGTTAGGGCGTGGCGGCCGGTGCCCGACCGGCGGCCCGCCCTGGACGCTCAGTGCGCGCCGCTGGCGCTCTGCTCGTAATGACAGTCAGGCAGCCTGCCCGTTGAGGCTCGCGAGACTTGCACCAGGCCCAAGCCGGACCGGGTCACCGGCCGTTCCCGCCCGCCTGGCGCGCACCCGATCGGCCGGGGCCACGTCGCCGCGCCGCGGGTTGTCCAAATGCGGCCAGCTTGACGGATACCTGATCTGCCGGTATGCATGAGACGGCGGCGCCTGCCGCAATTCCACCCAGGAGAAACAGAATGCTCGAAGTAGGGCAGAAGGCACCCGATTTCACGGCGAAGGCCGGCCGCGGCAAGGAGAAGGTTGGCGAGAACATCTCGCTCAGCGAGCTGACGAAAGACAAGAACGTCGTCCTGGCGTTCTTCCCGCTCGCCTACACCGGCGGCTGCACCAACGAGATGACGGCGTTCGGCGTCGATCTCCAGCGGTTCCGGGATGCCGGCGCCGAGGTCGTGGGCATCAGCGTCGATTCCGCCTGGGTGCTGGACAAGTTCGCCGAGTCGACCGGCTTCAACGGCGTGATGGTCAGCGACTTCAACAAGGAGATCAGCGCCGCCTACGGCGTGCTGAACCCGGAGATGATCGGCCTGAAGGGCGTCGCCAAGCGGGCCGTCTACGTCGTCGATAAGTCCGGCACGATTCGTTATGCCTGGCTCGCCGGCCAGGGCCAACTGCCGAGCAACGAGGAAGTCCTCGACGTGCTGCGCAAGCTGTAAGCGCGCCACCGCAACCCCTGACGGCCCGGCACCCGAGTGCCGGGCCGTTTCGCGTCCTGGCCCTGGCCTGGAGCCCGACGCGCAGCCGTGACGGTGGAGGAAACGGCGCGGATTGTATATGGTGTCTGGGGTCGCTCGGTGTGGCCGCAGGTCATGACCGGGCGGTCTGGCAATCAAACGATGGAGGAGCCCAGATGCCACTGGAAGTTGGGCGGCCGGCCCCGGATTTCGAGGCCAAGGCGGCGCTCGGCGCGGCCAAGGTGGGTGACAACGTCCGCCTGAGCGACATCCTGAAGGAGAAGCACGTCGTCCTCGCGTTCTTCCCGCTCGCATTCACCGGCGGCTGACAGCGTGAGCTGACCCAGTTTGGGGCAGACATGGACGAGTTCCGGAGCGCCGGCGCCGAAGTCGTGGCGACGAGTGTGGATAGTCCCTGGGCGCAGAAACAGTTCGCCGACGCAACCGGTTACAACGGCACGTTGGTGAGCGATTTCAACCACGAGATCGGCCAGGCCTACGGCGTCTTCAACCCCGATGCGCTGATCGACCGGCGCGCCGTGTTCATCATCGATAAGTCCGGCGCGATCCGCTACACCTGGCTCGCCGGTCCGGGCGAGGTCCCGAACAACCCGGAGCTGCTCGACGTCCTGCGCAAGCTCTAGCGCTGACTCCTGAATTCGCCGAGGTGGGTGGCAGGCCGCCCACCTCGGCGCCGCCAATGCAATTCCTCGAGCTGATCGCCCGCGCCCAGGGCTGTGCCGCCTGCCCGGCGATGGCCGGTCGCCGGCGCGTCTTGAGCGGCGCCAACGGCTCGCCGCTGGCGCCGCTCATGTTCATCGCCGAGGCGCCGGGCCGGCTGGGCGCCGAGCGGACGGGCGTGCCGTTCTCCGGCGACCAGGCCGGTCGCAGCTTTGAGCTGCTGCTCCGCGAGGCGCGGCTGACGCGCACTGAGGTCTTCGTCACCAATGCCGTGCTCTGCAACCCGCA
>JADZDV010000279.1 GCA_020850915.1 Chloroflexota bacterium
ATCGCTTGGACCGCCGCAAGCCGCTTATTCTGGCGGGTTACGGGCTGTCCAACGTGGGGAGGCCGCTCCTGACGCATTCCGCCGCCTGGCCGCACGTGCTGGCCAATCGCTTCGCCGACCGGTTCGGGAAGGGGATTCGGGCCGCGCCACGCGCCACGTTGATCGCCGACGGCCCGGAGCTCGCGTGGCGCGACCTGGCGTTCCGGTCTCACCGCGCCATAGGCACCACGGGCGGCGCCGTGTGCCCCTTGCTGGCATCCGGCGCGCTATCCGACGAATCGTCCGTCGACCAGTTCTTGGAGCCGACTACGTCACCTTCACGCTGGTCGAGTTCGGGTTCGCCATCGCCGGCGATGCGCTGAGAGGTTGTGGTCGAGGCGCGTTTGGCTGCCGTTCCTTGTGGTCGGGCGAATATGCGGAAGCGAATAGGGTCACAACCTCTGAGCGCCTCCACCCTGTCATCCTGAGAGGCTGTGATCTATCGGCGAGGACACCCGAGCACACACAACATCTATTGGTGGCGCGGCGCTCGTGACCACAAGATGTTGTGTGTTAGTCCACCGCCCAGCAATTGAATCACAACCTCTGAACGAAGCGAAGGATCACGCGGTGAGAGACCGTCAGACGGTGCCAGGCCGGCTCGGCAGCCTCCATCGAGGTCCAGGGATGGTCGTCTCCGGGAGAGCAGTATGCAACTGCGTGATCCTTCGCTTCGCTCAGGACGACAGGGGGCTTTATAGGTGTCGCATGGGTGGCCGGTGGTCTCGGCGGCGTCGCGCGGATGACCGGTGGCCGTCATGGCGTCGCGGTCTTGGCCAGTGGCCGTCATGGCGTCGCGCGGATGGCCGGTGACTCCAGCGGCATCGTACGGATGGCATCGGACTCCCACGGAGTCGCGTGATCCCCGCGGTGGTTGCCGGCCTCGGTAAGGGTCGGCGGTCCGCACTGCGTCCGGCGTCCCGGGTGTGTCCCATGGGGCGATGGTGCGGAGAGCCTGCCATTCCCGCGCCAATCCCACCCGGGTGGAGCAACGTGGCGCATGGTGCGTACCGCGCGGGCCGGCAGAATCGGCCAGGGTTCTCGGCCGCCAGCTACCATGTTGAGAACGGGTGAGAACGGGCCCGCGCGTGGGGTGGGAGGAGCCTGAGCCGCGGCTCATGGCGCAAGAATCACGCGCTCGATCGTGCGGGCCGCCAGACCCAGCAGAGGAGTGCAGCGTGCGGAGGTTTGAGCTTCACATGCCATCCGATCCCGCCGAGGTCGTCGCGATCCTCAGGCGGGAGGGTGAGGGTGGCAAGCTCGTGGCTGGTGGGACCGACCTGCTCCTTCAGATGAAAGCCGCCCTGACGAAGCCCCGATATGTGGTGGATCTGAGCGGCGTCGAGGAGCTGAAACGCCTGGAGCAATTGCCGGACGGAGGACTGCGGCTCGGAGCGGCCGTCAATGCGCGGGCGCTCGAGCAAGCCGGCCTGCAAGGCGCGCTTAGAGCGCTCGCGGATGGCGCGGCCGTGGTGGGGTCGATCCAGATCCGCAACCTTGCCACGGTCGGGGGCAACGTCTGCAACGCCGCGCCCTCGGCCGACATGGCGCCGCCGCTGATCGCGCTCCGGGCCGTGGCGGTACTCCTTGGCCCCGCTGGCCAGCGCGCGATGCCGCTCGAGTCGTTCGTGACCGGCGTGCGGCAGACGGCGCTCCAGCCGGGGGAGATCTTGCTGCGGATCGAAGTTCCTGCCCCCGCCGCGAACAGCGGCGGCTGCTACATGCGCCACACCCCGCGGCGTGAGATGGACATCGCCGTCGTCGGGGTCGCATCCGTGTTGAGTCTGGAGGATGGACGGATCGGCGACGTCCGGATCGCGCTGGGCGCCGTGGCACCGACGCCGGTCCGCGCGCAGGCGGCTGAGGTGGCGCTGCGGGGGCAGCGGCCGAGCGACGACATGATCAGTCGGGCCGCGGAGCTGGCCGTCGAGGCCGCCCGCCCGATCGACGACCAGCGCGGCTCGGCGGAGTACCGCCGTCACCTGGTCCGTATCCTGACAGAGAGAACCCTGGCCGCCGCCTTGCAGGGGGCGCGGGGAGAGCGCCGTAACGGAGGCAGGCACTGATGGCCGACGCACCGAGGATCAAGAAGACCGTCCTGGAGATGACGGTCAACGACGAGCCGGTAGTGGTGCTCGTCCAGCCGTACCAGACGCTGCTGGAGGTTCTGCGCGACAACCTGGACCTGACTGGCGCAAAGGAGGGCTGCGGCACGGGCGACTGCGGCGCCTGCACCGTCCACCTGGACGGCAAGCCGGTCACAAGCTGCTTGGTGCTGGCGATGCAGGCCCGCGGGCGCGAGGTCCGCACTGTGGAAGGGCTCGCGTCCGCCGACGGGCTCCACCCGGTCCAAGAGGCGTTCGTGCGCCAGAGCGCGCCTCAGTGCGGGTTTTGCATCCCGGGCATGGTGATGTCCGCCGCTGCGCTCCTGGCCGAGGCGCCGAGTCCGACTGAGGAGCAGATCCGCTTCGGCCTGGCTGGCAACCTCTGTCGCTGCACCGGCTACACCAAGTTCGTCGCGGCCGTCAGCGAGGTCGCCAGTGGAAAGGAGGGCTGAGATGGCCGTTCACACGACACGCTCCGTCCAGGTCGCCGGCCAGCGCGTCACGCGATCCGACACACCGGACAAGGTGACGGGCCGGACGCGCTACGTGGCCGACCTGAAACCGCGCGGCCTGCTGCACGCCGCGCTCCTGCGCTGCCCCCACGCCCACGCGCGTATTGTCAAACTGGACGTCTCGCAAGCGCGCACCTACCCGGGCGTCCGCGCGGTGCTGACCGGCGACGACCTGCCCTCCAGCGGCCCGCCGAAGTCCCGCGCCCATGCGATGCTGGCGCGCAGCCGGGTGCTCTTCGCCGGCCAGCCGGTCGCGGCGATCGCGGCCGACGAGCTGGCGATCGCCGAGGAGGCGCTGGATCTGGTCGAGGTGGAGTACGAGCCGCTGCCGGTCGTGCTGGATCCGATCAGCGCGATGCAGCCGGACGCGCCCAGTATCGCGGAGGAGGGCACCGAGGCAGACACCAGCGAAGCACAGGCCCACGCCACGATCGCCGTGGAGACGAGTACGGAGCTGAAGGCGCGCAACGTCGCGTCGACAACGCACTTCAGCCGTGGCGACGTCGCGGCCGGATTCGCCGAGGCGGACGTCGTCCTCGAACGGACGTACCACGTCCCGATGGTCCATCAGGGCTACATCGAGCCACACACCGCGCTGGCGGACTGGGACGCGACCGGCCGCCTGACCCTCTGGACGAGCACCCAGGGCCAGTTCCACACCCGCTCGGAGACGGCCGAGGTGCTCGGTCTGCCGGAGTCGCGGATCCGGGTGATCCCAATGGAGGTGGGCGGCGGCTTCGGCGGCAAGATCCGGCCGCTGGTCGAGCCGCTGGCGGCGCTGCTCTCCCGCCAGGCGAAACGGCCGGTCCGCCTGGCGATGACCCGCGCGGACGAGCTGCGGGCCGGCATGCCGGCGCCGGAGATGCGCATCCGGCTGAAGACAGGCGTCACGCGGGACGGGAGGCTCACCGCCCTGGACGCCGAGGCGCTCTACGATGCCGGTTGCTTCCCGGGAGTCGTCCTGACACTGTTCTGCGTGGTCGTCGGGAGCTACTACAAGTTCCCGAGCTTCGAGATCCGCGCTACTGAGGTCCTGACCAACAAGCCGAGCATCGCGGCCTATCGCGCGCCGACGGCGCCCCACTCTACCCTGGCGATCGACTGCCAGATGGAAGAGATGGCCCGCGCCATCGGCGCGGACCCGATCGAGTTCCGCTTACGCCACGCCTCGCAAGCTGGCGATCCGATGACCCACGGGGCGCCGTGGCCCACCATCGGGTTGAAAGAGGTCATTCAGGCGGCTACCGAGCACGACATCTGGAAGAACCGCCCGCCTTCGGGTCTGGGGAAGGACGGCCTGCTGCACGGGACCGGCCTGGGTGTGGGCGGCTGGCTGGGCGGCCTCCAGCCGGCGGCCGCCAACGTGCGGCTGGACCCGGACGGCACCCTGGCTGTCATCACCGGCGCGGTGGACATCAGCGGCACGAACGTCGCCATGGCCCAGATCGCCGCCCAGGCGTATGGCGTGCCGCTCGAGCGGGTCCAGATCGCCACCCCCGACACGGACTCCGCGCCGCTCGCCGGGATGTCAGCCGGGAGCAAGATCATCTACACGGTCGGCAAGGCGGTGCTGGAGGCGGCGCTGGACGCCCGCCAGCAGACGCTGTCCATCGCGGCCGGGCAGCTCGAAGTCTCGACGGACGACCTGGAGATCGTGGACGACCGCGTCCAGGTGCGCGGCGCCGCGGAGCGCTCGGTCACCCTGGAGCAGATCGGGCGGATGACGGCGGCGTACGGCGGAAAGGTGGCGCCAATTCTCGGTCGCGGGTCGATCTCCCAGCCGCGTCAGGCGCCGGGCTTCTCGGCCCAGGTGGCTCAGGTCGCCATCGACCCCGGCACTGGCAAGATGGTCATCAGGCGCTACCTCTGCGTCCAGGACGTCGGCTACGCCATCAACCCGCC
>JADZDV010000280.1 GCA_020850915.1 Chloroflexota bacterium
CGGACTACATGGTGCCGTCGGCGTATGTGGCGCTTTCGCGTCTGCCGCTGACGCCGAACGGGAAGCTCGACCGTGCGGCGCTGCCTGCGCCTGAGCTGCGAGGCGGGCGGGAGCGTCGGCTGCCGCGCACGCCGCAGGAGGAGATCCTGTGTGCGTTGTTTGCGCAGGTGCTGGGTGTGGCGGAGGTCGGGGTCGACGACAACTTCTTCACGCTGGGCGGCGACAGCATCATGTCGATCCAGCTGGTGAGCCGGGCGCGGCAGGCGGGCCTGCTGATCACGCCGCGGGCGGTGTTCCAGCATCAGACCGTGGCGCAGCTGGCAGCAGCGGTCACTCCGGTGGAAGCGGTGCCCGCGGCAGCGCCGGACGTGGCGGACGGCACGGTGCCGGCGACGCCGATCATGTGCTGGCTGGCGGAGCAGGGGTGGCCCTCCGATCGCTTCCAGCAGGCGCTGTTGCTGCGGGTGCCGGCGGGGGTGCGGGAGGATGATCTGGCGGCTGCGCTGCAGGCGGTGCTGGATCATCACGATGCGCTGCGGCTGCACGGTACGGCTGGAATGTTTGTAGTTGCCGCGCGCGGGAGCGTGTCGGCGCGGGCATGCCTGCGCCGGATCGATGTTGCGGGAGTGGATGAAGCGGCGCTGGCGGCGTGCGTGTCGAGGTCGGCGGCGGAGGCGGAGGGGCGGCTCTCGCCGGGCGCCGGGGTGATGGTGCAGGCGGTGTGGCTCGATGCCGGGGCTGCCGACGGTCGGCTGTTGCTGATGATCCATCACCTGTCGGTCGACGGGGTGTCGTGGCGGATCCTGGTGCCTGACCTCGCGGCCGCGTGGTCTGCGATCGCGCAGGGGCACGAGCCGAGGTTATCGGCGCGGGGGACGTCGTTCCGGCGCTGGGCGCAGGTACTCGCCGAGGAGGCCCAGTCCGCGCAGCGCGTGGGCGAGCTTGGCTATTGGCGAGAGGTGCTGAGCGCGCCGTCGGTGCGTCTGCTCGATGAGATACCCGCGGCGAACGCAGCGGTGGAGCATTTGCGGGTGACGCTCCCGGAGGCGACGACGGCGGCGTTGCTGACGCGGGTGCCGGCGGCATTCCACGGCGGCATCAACGATGTGCTGCTGACCGGGCTGGTGGTGGCGCTCCTGGATTGGAGCCGGCGGCACGGACGTGGCGGCAGTCAAGGCGGCAATCAAGGCGTATTGCTGGACCTGGAGGGTCACGGTCGTGAGGAGGTGCTCGGGGGTGTCGACCTGACGCACACGGTGGGTTGGTTCACGAGCCAGTTCCCGGTGCACCTGTCGCTGGGGGATGTCGCGCTCGAGGACGCGCTCGCCGGGGGCGCTGGGCTGGGACGCGCGCTCAAGCACGTGAAGGAGCAACTGCGGTCGTTGCCGGACAACGGACTTGGCTACGGGCTGCTGCGCTATCTGAACGCGACGACGAGGCGCGAGCTTGCGGGGTTTGCGAGCCCGCAGATCGGGTTCAACTATCTGGGCCGGTTCGGCGGCTCGGGAACGCTGTGGGGGGCGGCACCGGAGGCGGTGCGGCTGGGCGGTGGGGAGCAGCCGCTGGGGCACGCGCTGGAGGTGAACGCGGTCACGGTGGACACGGCGCAGGCAGACGGTGCGCAGGGAGCGCAGCTGTCGGCGACGTGGTCGTGGCGCTCGGGGGCTTTGGCTGCGACAGCCGTCGCAGAGCTGGCCCAGGGCTGGCGCGCGGCGCTCGAAGCGCTGGTGCGGCATGTGGATGCGGGCGGCGGCGGTCGCAGCCCGAGCGACGTGCCGCTGGTGCGTCTGACCCAGGGCGAGATCGAGCGGCTGGAGCGGTCGCTGGGTGGGATCGAGGACATCCTGCCGCTGTCGCCGCTGCAGGAAGGGCTGTTGTTCCACGCGCTGTACGACGCGCGTGCCCCTGACGTTTACACGGTGCAGCAGGAGCTGGAGCTTGTGGGCCCGCTGGACGAGGAGCGGCTTGCGGCGGCGGTGCGTGCGCTGGTGGCGCGGCATGGGAGCCTGCGGGCGTGCTTCCGGCAGGAAGGCCTGAGCGCGCCGGTGCAGGTGGTGGTGGGGAAGGTCGATCTGCCGTGGCGGTCGGTGGACCTGTCGTCTGTGCCGGAGGCTGAACGGTCGGCGCCGTTGCGGGCGCTGTTGGCGCAGGAGCGTGCCGAGCGGTTTGATCTGTCGCGCGCGCCATTGTTGCGGTTTGCGCTGGTGCGGCTTGCGGCGGAGCGTTCGGTGCTGGTGCTGACCAGCCATCACATCCTGCTGGATGGGTGGTCGATGCCGGTGCTGGTGGAGGATCTGCTACGGCTCTACCGGTCGCGTGGGGATGGATCATCGCTGCCGCGGGTGACGCCGTATCGGGATTATCTGGTGTGGTTGTCGCGGCAGGACCGGGCGGCTTCGCTGGCGGCGTGGGGCGAAGCGCTACGGGGGTTGGAGGGCGGCACGCGTCTGGGGCGCGCGGGGAGCGATCATCCGGCGTCGGCACCCGAGGAGATCAGCGTCGAGCTGAATGCGTCACTGACGGCTTCGCTGACGCGCGAGGCGCGTCGTGCCGGTGTGACATTGGCGAGCGTGCTGCAGGCGGCGTGGGCAGTGCTGCTGGGTCGGCTGAGCGGTCGCGACGATGTCGTGCTGGGAGTGACGGTGTCGGGGCGTCCGGCGGAGCTTGCCGGGATCGAGCGGATGGTGGGTCTGCTGATCAACACGTTGCCGCTGCGGGTGCAGGTGTCGGCTGAGCTTCCGATCCGTGCGCTTTGGCATCAGGTTCAGGAGAGCCAGTCGCTGCTGATGACGCATCAGCATGTCGGGTTGGCGGAGATCCAGGGTGCGGCGGGGCTGGGCGAGCTGTTCGACACGTTGTTCGTGCTCGAGAACTATCCGGTGTCGCGGGCGGAGCTGTCGGTTGCGGGTGGGGCGTTGCGGCTGAGCGGGATCGCGGGCTCGGACGCGACGCACTATGCGCTGAGCGTTGCGGTGGTGCCTGGAGATCGGCTGCAGGTGCGGCTCGGATATCGGCCCGACCTGCTGGAGGGCAGCGCGGTTCATGAGATCGCGGACCGGCTGGTGCGGGTGCTGGAAGCAACAGTCGCGTCGCCTGATCGGCGTATTGGCGGCCTGGAGATTCTCTCCGCGGAGGAGCGTCGCCGGATATTGGAGGATTGGAACGCGACGCAGCGGGTTGTTCCTTCTGGGACGCTGGTGTCGCTGTTTGGGCGGCAGGTCGAGCGGACGCCTGCTGCGGTTGCGGTGCTCGCGGGTGAGGAGCGGCTGA
>JADZDV010000281.1 GCA_020850915.1 Chloroflexota bacterium
GAGCAGCCTCGACCTCGACGACCAGCTCGGCTGGGCCGGTCTGAATCCGGTCGCCGCTTCGGACGAGCACCGGCTCCGCGCCGAGACGATACCCGTTCACAAACGTGCCGTTGTGGCTGCCCAGATCGCGCGCGAAAATCCCCTGCGGTGTGGTCCAGAGAACAAGGTGTTGTCGTGAGACGCTCGAGTCGGCGATGACCAGGCCGTTCGAACCATCTCGGCCCACGCGCAGCCCGCCCGGAGGTATGGTGTAGCGCACACCCTGGTAGACCAGGCGCGCCGTGCCTCCGGTATCGGAGCGCCCATACTGGGGACCGCCGGTTCCGTACATCTACCGCCCCATTCGAGGGCCACGGCCACGGCCCGAATTGGCATGTAGAATACAGCGAACGACACGCTGTTGCCGATGTTCTCCACCTCCGCGCAACACGCCCCGGCTCGTGGCGCGTTCACGCGCTCGTGAGGCTCCAGTCGAGTCACGCTGCCTACCAATTCCGGACCCACGGGAACCGACGACTTGTGACCGCCGCCCCGCTCGACCCCCTGGACCTCGTCACTGGCTGGAGCTCGCGCGACCCGGCGGACGAGCTCTCGCGTACGCCGCTGTTCTCGGAGCTCAGCCGCGAGCATCTGCTCGCGCTATCCCAACGCGTCACCCACCGCGTGGCTCCGGCTGGAAAGGAGCTCTTCCAGGAGGGGAGCCACGGCGAGGAGATCTTCATCATCCTGCGCGGCAAAGTGAAGATCGTGAAGCAGGACGCCTCCGGCCAGCAACGTACCGTGGCCACGCTTGAAGATGGCAGTCACTTCGGGGAGATGGCTCTGGTCGATCCTGGTCCGCGCAGCGCCGGCGCGGTAGCGGCTACTGACCTCGAGTATCTCGCCCTCCGTCGGCCGGACTTCCTGAACGTCATCGAGTCGTTCCCCAGCGTCGCGCTCCAGTTGCTGCGCACCTACAACCACCGGCTCGCGCAGACCACCGCGCAGCTCGTCGAGGCGACCCGCCAGGTGGACATCACGGACCAGCCAGCCGCGAGCCCGATCGCTCGGGCCGTGACGCGGCTTCCCTTTCCGATCGCCGCGCTGGTCCGCAAGCTTGCCGTCGAGGAGCAGCCGGACCGCCGAATCGCCCGCTTGCTGGACGTCCACGAGGTGCTCGTCAAGTACACCTGCATGGCGCTTCTAGCGGACTACCTTCGCGGACGCAACCGATCGCCAGAGGCGGACGCGCTCGTCTCCGCGGCCCTGAGAAAACCCACGCTGGGCCAGCTCGACTCGATGGCCAGGCGGGTCGTGAAAACGTTCGAAGGGGTGCGCCGAGATCTCCTCTTCATGCCGGAGCTGTTGGACTTCTACTACGACGAGCACGGACACGCCAGCCCGACGAGCAGGGCGTTGCTGGCGCTCACGTCGTTCCGCAATCGGCTGAAGCACGGCGCGGAGGGCGCGCGCGACGACGAAAGCTTCGTCGCGGACTGGGAACGCTACGGTCCGGTAGTCGAGCAGGTGCTGGCAGGGCTCGGTTTTCTCGGCGACTATCCCCTGATCTCGATTACCTGGATGACCTACGAGTCCGGCCGGTTTCAGTACGGCTACGAGTGCGCCATGGGCGCGTATGCCGTCTTCGAGAAGGGCAGCTTCCCGGGCAACGCGCCGCTCGAGCACAAGCAGCTCTACTTGCTGGACACGAAGCGGCTCGCCTGCCTGCCCCTGGAGCCGTTCCTGACTCGGGCCAGGTGCCCCGCGTGCGGCGCCAACGAGATCTGGGTGCTGTTCAACTTCCAGCGGGACCGCCAGGAGTATCTGAGCTACGATTGTGGACACAGCCTGGTGGCGGTGCGGCCGCGAGCCAGCATCAATCGCCTGATGAAACGGGGCGGCCTGGCGGGCGCGGGCGCCGAGGACGAGGGCGGCACGGACGACTGAGTCGCGCCCGGCTGCTGGCCTACCCACCCTGCCGGGAATACTGGAGCTGTTCATGAGCGACGATCGACCGAAAGCCGACCTGGACGAGGAGGAGCTCGGCGGTGAGACGCCGTGCTGGGCGCATCTGCTGGACGACGAGGGTAGACTGCCTGGGCCAGCGCAGACCGCGGGCGGTCCTGCCTCGACACCGGCCGACACACAAGCGACTGAGACGCATCAGAGGGGCTAGCGCCACACGGTTTGAGCGCTCCTGTCCGCGGCCACCGGACCAGCGGCACACTCTCGATCCGCGAGGCGCGCGCCCTGGCGCTCCGCGCCCAGAGCATTCGTCCGCACCCCCTCAACGCAACGCCCTCTCACCTTCGCTCCCTGCTGCTTCAGCAGGGCTGCGTACAGCTCGACTCGGTTAGCGCCGTGGCGCGGGCGCACGAGCTGCTCCCATTTTCCCGGCTCGGACCGTACGACTCCGCCAGTCTGCGCCGCCTCGTCTATCGCGAGCGCCTCATGTTCGAGTACTGGGGCCACGCCATGAGCTGGCTGCCGATGGCCGAGTTCCGCTATGCCCTGCCGACGATGGAGCGCTTCCACGCCGCCCCGCGACGCTGGTGGCGTGACGTGCGCGAGCGGCACGGCGACCTGTACGCAGCCGTGGTGCAGCGGATTCGGGATGAGGGTCCGCTGCCTTCCAGCGCCTTCGAGGACCCGCGCCCGGGCCGCGACTCGTGGTGGGACCACAAGCCCGCCAAGCTGGTGCTCGAAGACCTCTTCGACCAGGGCGTGCTCATGGTGTCAGACC
>JADZDV010000282.1 GCA_020850915.1 Chloroflexota bacterium
CCTCGCCCCGCTTCGTTCTCTGCTGTGGATGATGGAATCGGTCCGCCCCGCGGGCGGCTCGCTCCTAATTCCAGAGGCGCGCGGCGCCGATGTAGCGGGGGCCCCAGTAGCCGTCTCCGAGGCTAGAGATCGTCACGCCCGTGGACTCGTCCGAGGCGTGGATGAAGCGACCGCCCCCAACGTAGATGCCGTCGTGCGAGAGGCCCGGCATGTAGGTGTTGGCGAAGAAGACCGTGTCGCCCGGCTGGAGGTTGGCCTGGGTGACCCGCGGGCCGCCGTTGAGCTGGCCCCACAGACCACGGGAGACGCCGTAGCCGCTCACCTGGTGGATGTAGTACACGAAGCCCGAGCAGTCGAAGCCGGCCGGCGACGTGCCGCCGAAGACGTAGCGGTAGCCCAGGTAGGCCATGGCGTTCTTGACCACCCCAGCGCCTCCACCACCCGTGACGAGGCTCGGCGCGGGCCGGGCCGGTGCAGCGGCCGCCGCGGGCGCCGCCGAAGCCGGCCTGGCGCTGGAGGCGCTACCGGCAGCCGCGGCCTGGGTAGCGGGCTTCGGCGCAACCGCCGCCACGACCGGCGCGGGCGGGTTCACGACGACCCGAGCGGTCGCACCTGGGATCAGGATCTTGTCGCCGTCGCGGACGAGGTCAGGGTTGGACAGCCCGTTGAAGTCGATGATCGGTCCCATATCGACTTCGTACGCCCGGGCGATGTCGGCGAGCGTCTCGCCCTTGCCAACCTCGTGCTCCACACCGGTGACTGGCAACACCTTCAGTTTCGTCCCAACCTTGATCAGGTCCGGGTCCTGGATGTCGTTCGCGAGTAAGATCGTCTTGATGCTGACGCCGAACTGCACGGCTAGCGAGCGAATGCTATCGCCGTCCTGGACCTGGTAGACGACCGGGCCACGGGGCTTCGCCGGCGCCGAGTCCGCGCTCTGAGTCTCGGCCGCTGGCGTCGCGGCATCGTCCGAGCCCATGATCAGGCTGCTCATCTGCCGCGGCCCGGACGCATCGGACGGCGTTGAGGCTGAAGCAACGGCCTGCTCGCCGCTGGACTGGCGCGGCGCCGGCGCGCGGCTGGCCGTCTGCTTCGGCAACGGCGGATCGACACCAGGCACGATCACCTGGTTGGCCACAACCGGTGCATCCACGGCGGCGACGCCGTTGGCGCTGGCGACCGAGTCAGGAGCGACGCCGTATCGCGAGGCCAGCTCGCGCAGCGTCTCGCCCTCCTTCGGCCTGGCCAGCACGCCCGTGGTGGGCAGGATCACGAGCTCCTGACCGGCCAACACGAGGTCCGGGTTCGAGAGCTGATTGGCGGCAACGATCGTTCCCAGGCTGACACCGTACCGATCCGCGATCGCGGACAGCGTCTCACCCACAGACACGATGTGCTTCTGCAGCTTGGGTGTGTCGAGAGCCTGCGCCGCGGGCTCGATATCGCCCGCCTGGAGCACGACCGGCTGGGATAGCTCAACTTGCACGATGGTCGGGCCGCTGGACTGCACCGCTCGGTCTGGCTCAGTCGCGACTGGTCGCTGGACGATCGAGCCGACGAAGAGGGCTCCCGCTGCGACCACGATGACGGCGCCGTGCAGGACGGCACGGCTGGGATGGCTCAGGCACTGACGAACCGAGGCGACGTTGACCCGGATCGTCGCGCTGCGCCGGTAACGCTCGAAACGTCCCGACGCCGACACGCGGCGGATCGGCATTAGACGACTCTCTCCTGACGCGGGCTACCAGGCCCTCGCGAGAGGGCTGCAAGCGGACACAGCGCCAGGTGCGCCCAGTGATGTCCGCTTCGCTTCGCGGGTCGGTCTGCGTTCACAGGCACTCGGGGAAACCTCCGTGTCTGGCTAGGCCGAAACCTGCGCCAGTATACAAGCCTCTCCCCGATCGGTCAACCCCTGCCGGAATGAGAGAACAATGTGATGCGCGACGCCGCCGCCAGGACATGGGAGCGCGACGGGACGTTGGCAGAGCATTGGTGGCCGATGGCTAGCCGACCTGGCGCGTGCCGAGGGTGATGTTGTCGATCAGACGCGTGCGCCCGATACGAACGGCCAGCGAGACCAGCGCCGGACCGTCCAGTCTGGTCAGCTCATCCAGGGTGGCGGGATCAGCCACGCTCACATAGTCCGTCTGCGCGAGCGGCTCCGCGTCCAGCAGGCGGCGCATAGCGTCTCGAAGACGGTTGCCGCTGCGCTCGCCGTCGCGATAGAGCGCTTCGACAGCCTGGAGCGAGCGCCAGAGCACCACAGCCGCCTGCCGCTCGTCCGGCGCGAGGTAGACGTTGCGGCTGCTCATCGCCAGACCGTCCGGCTCCCGGACGGTGGGAAGCGCCTCGATCGCCACGGGAAAGTCGAGATCGCGGGCCATCCGGCGGATCACCGCCACCTGCTGTGCATCCTTCTGCCCGAAGTAAGCGCGGTCCGGCTGGAAGATGTTGAACAGCTTGGCGACCACCGTGGTGACGCCCCGAAAGTGGCCCGGCCGCGCCGCGCCTTCGAGCCGCTCGGCCACCGCGCCGACGACGACCGTCGTGTCGTGCCCCGGCGGGTAGATCTCCGCCAGCGCCGGTGTGAAGACGAGGTCCACTCCCGCGTCGCGCAGCAGCCTCAGGTCGCGCTCGAGATCGCGCGGATAGCTCCCAAAATCCTCCGCGGGGCCGAACTGGGTTGGATTGACGAAGATGCTGGCCACGACCGTCGCGTTGTCCTCGCGCGCTCGACGCGCCAGGCTGAGGTGGCCGTCGTGCAGATAGCCCATGGTGGGCACGAGGCCCAGCGGCCGCGCCGCCTCCCGCGGCGCCGCGCGCGCCTCGGCGATGGACTCGACGACGCGCACCGCCGCTCAGCCCGGGCGTGAGACCAGCGCGACAGCGTCGATCTCGCGCAGGATGCTCTCGTCCATCGAGAAGCTCTCCTTCGGCGAGGGGAACGTGCCGCTCGCCACGTCCGCGGCGTACTGCCGAGCCGCCTCAAGGACGATCGGACCAAGCTGCGCGTAGCGGCGCGCGTGCCGGGGGATGAAATCTGTGAAGAGCCCCAGCATGTCCTGGAGCACCTGGACCTGGCCATCGCAGTGAGGCCCGGCTCCGATGCCGATCGTTGGAATGCCGAGCCGCCGGGTGATCCGCTCGGCCAGAGGCGCCGGGACACCCTCCAGGACGATGCTGAACGCGCCAGCCTCCTCCATCGCCACAGCATCCGCCAGAATGCGCGCGGCCGCGTTGAGCGTCTTCCCCTGGACTTTGTAGCCGCCAAACTGGTTCACCGACTGCGGTGTCAGACCAACGTGCCCCATGAGCGGGATGCCGCACTCGACGATCCGGCGCGCTGTGGCGGTCATATTCACCCCGCCCTCCAGCTTCACGGCCTGGGCCCCGCCCTCGGTCAGCAGCCGGCCGGCGTTGCGGACCGCCTCATCTGCCGAGACCTGGTAGCTCATGAACGGCAGATCGGCCACCACCAGCGCCCGCTGGCTGCCCCGGACCACCGCCTGGGTGCTCCGTATGATGTCTTCCATGCTGACGTTCAGCGTCGTCGGATAGCCCAGGACGACCACGCCCATGCTGTCGCCGACCAGCAGGAGCGGCACGCCGGCCTCGTCCAGCAGCTTGGCCATCGGGTAGTCGTAGGCGGTGAGCATGGCGAAGCGCTCGCCACGCTCTTTCATCTCCTGGACCTGTTTGATCGTTACGCGCATGGCTCCTCCTCGATGCCACGGGGGTCGCGGGTGTCTGGGCTCACCGCCCAGTCTGGTGATTGAGCTCGTGCAACAGACGAAGGCCGATGAGGGTCAGGTGCGGCTCGACATGGCTGATGCCCGGGACCTCCGCCGCGACCAGCGCCGCCATCTCGCCGGTGGCGATGACGGTCCCTCGCTGACCGATCTCAGCCTGGATGCGGACGAGCATGCCTTCCACCATCGCGGCGTGCCCGAAGATCAGCCCCGATTGGAGCGCGCTCGCGGTGTCGCGACCGACCGCCGCCGCCGGTCGGCTGAGATCCACCCTCGGCAGCCGCGACGTGTGCTCGAAGAGCGCTTCCGCCGACAATGCCAGTCCCGGCGCAATGACCGAGCCCACGTATGCGCCGTCGTGGCCGACGATGTCGAACGTGGTGGCAGTGGTGAAGTCCACCACGATGGCCGGCCCACCATACAGCCTGTGCGCCGCCACGGCGTTGATGACCCGGTCCGCGCCCACTTCCAGCGGATTGCGTGTGGCGATGCGGATCCCCGTGCGCGTGCCGGCGCCAACGGTCAGCGGACGAGCGCGGAACAGACGGACACACAACTGCTCGAATGCGTGCGTGAGGGGTGGCACGACCGATGAGAGGGCGGCGCCATCCACTCGGTCCAGCGGCATGCCCTCCTGGTCGAAAAGCCCGGCCAGGAGCACGGCGTACTCCTCAGCGGTACGGCGCACGTCGCTCGCAAGCGCAAACGCGGAGCGCAGCCTCTCCCCTTCGAAGACGCCGACGCTCACCCAGGTGTTGCCCACGTCGACGGCGACTAGCACGGGGCGGTCTCTGCCGGTCGCTGGCGAAGAAAACGCCTCTCAGACATCGCCTGGAGGCAGCAAGCACGATCTATCACGGCGGCCGTCTCGGTCAATCCTGATCCAAGCGGAACGGGTCTGGTTCTCGTCTCAGCTATCGCCCGACGGCCAGGGCTCGCGTCCGACACGCGGTACGCGGCCAGCACCGGTCGTCAGACGAAGCGTAGCACAGTCAGGGCGTGGGCGGCCCTGGCAGGGCGGTCCCAAGCGCTATGGCGTCCAGCGTCGCCGCGGCTTCCTGGAGAAAGTCCCGTGGGCTCACACCGGCCAGGCCGAGAATGATCCCCTCCCGCGCCATTGCGTGATGGAACATCGCCTCGGCGAGGTGCTCCGTGAGCTCCTCGTAGCCGCGATTGGAGACTGCCCGCTGTTTGACGTCACCGCGCCGTGCAAATGGTCTGAGCATCGCTTTCAACATAGCATATGCCCCCGCGCTGCCCCTACCGCCCGAACTGCCGAGGGTGCCCGTCAGTGTGTTGCAGGCGTTCTCGCAAACCCCAACCGGCTTCAGGCGTCGCACCCCTCTGACCGGGAGCTCCTGGGCTGGCTGAGGCAACGACACCCACAGTGACGAGCACCCCCGCCAACAGTCCGACCCCCAGAGTGTGATTCGCGTGATGACCTGATCTCGTCGCGATTCCGTGGTCCGCGTGTCGAGACACCGCGGCGTCCGCTGGCCTTCGGCCGACTGTCTTCTGGCGAGAGCGCCCTCTAGACGCCGACCAACTCCCGCTCCGTGCGCTCGCGCAGGGCGTCCGGGCCGAGACGATGGCAGAAGTCGCCGAACGCCTCACCCGCCTGACGCTCGCGGCGCCAGAGGTCGATCAGCGATGCCAGCTCGTCGGCCAGGACGTCCGTCCGGACGTTGTCCTTGTAGAGCTGGGTCAGCCGGACGCCCTCAAAGCTGCCGCCCACGTAGATCGTGTACAGTCGGAGGCTCCGGCCGACGAGGCCCAGCTCCGCCGTCGGAGGGCGCGAGCAGGCGTTGGGACAGCCGCTCATCCGGACCCAGATCCGTTCGCCGCCGTAGCCCCGCGCCTCCAGCTCGCTAATGAGATCCGGCAGGTAGCGCTCGCTCTCGGCAACGGCGAGCCCGCAGGTCGGCAGGGCCGGGCAGGCCATCGCGAAGCGACGGACCGCGGAGAGCGAGCCGTCGCCGCTGTCCAGGCCGTAGCGCGCCAGCAGCGCCGCGATCGCCGGTCGCTGAGCGTCGTCGATGTTGGCCAGGACGATGTTCTGCTGGGCGGTGAGCCGTGCCTCCGGCTTGAACTTCGAGATGATCTCCTGGAGACCGGTCTTCCAGCGCCGCGTCGCGGTATCCTTGATCCTGCCGTTCTCGACCCAGACGCCCACCAGCCAGCGGCCATCAGCCTGACGCGTCCAGCCGACGTGGTCGTCCACGCGGTACTCCTCGACTGTCGCCGGATCCTGGATCGGGCGACCGAGGTAGGCCTC
>JADZDV010000283.1 GCA_020850915.1 Chloroflexota bacterium
CACGAGGGAGCTTCCACGAGGGTTGCTCGCGACGAACCCCCCACCCGACAGCCCCCGCTGTGTTGACGCACACGAGGGAGCTTCCACGAGGGTGGCTGGCGACGAACCCCCCACCCGACCGCCCCCGCTGTGTTGCCTCCCACGAGGGAGCTTCCACGAGGGGGGTGGCCGGGGGACCATCGCCTGTTAGAACGTAATCACGCGATCGTACTCGGCGTGCGCCGTCGCGGCGTCAGCCGGGGTGCCAAAGCCGCTGTTCGTCCCCTCGAAATCGCTCTCGGTGACCCCACGGGCCCGACCGCGGAGCCCTCAAACGGAGATTCGGACCCCGCGCTCGTGGAGAAAGGCCGCCAGATCCCTGAGCGCCGGAACGCCGTAGCCCTGGATGTTCGCGGCGATGCTGTCCTTGATCAACAGCGCCCCATCTCCCATCAGAATGATCCCGGCCTCGTGCCCGGCCTCGATGGCGCCCTTCGCCATCAGAAACGGAAAGGTCGCCCGCGTGGGATCGTCGGTCCCGTGCGTGCCCACGTACAGCAGCTTCGCCATCGTGCCTCCAGTTGGCATCTCGCTTCACAGCATCGCCGTTGCGCCTCTGAACGAGCGTAATGCGACGCGCCGCCACAGCCAGTGTACGCCGTCGGATGGTTGTCAACCAGGGGTAGCGTGAAGAGAAGAGGGCTCCCTGCTTGACAGGGAGCCCTCTCGACCAGGGCGGTGCGGGCATCGTGGTGGTGGCGGCGCCGTCAGCGCGTGGCGAGGGCTTCGGCGGTCGCGGCTGGGCTAGCGGGGGCGCCGGCGGCGTCGCGGAGGGCTTCCACGCGATCGGCCTGCTCCCAGGGGAGCTCCACGTCAGTGCGGCCGAAGTGGCCGTCGGCCGCGGTCTGGCTGAAGATCGGCCGGCGCAGGCCCAGGGTCTGGATGATCGCCGCGGGGCGCAGGTCGAACGTCTGTTCGATCGCCCGCTGGATCATCGCCGTGGAGATGCGCTCCGTGCCGAATGTCTCGACGGCGACGCTGACCGGCCGGGCCACGCCGATGGCGTAGGCGAGCTGCACTTCGCAGCGGCGCGCGAGGCCCGCGGCCACGACGTTCTTGGCGACCCAGCGCGCGGCGTAGGCTGCCGAGCGGTCGACCTTGGTCGGATCCTTGCCAGAGAAGGCGCCGCCGCCGTGGCGAGCCATGCCGCCATAGGTGTCCACGACGATCTTTCGTCCGGTCAGACCGGAGTCGCCGAATGGGCCGCCGATGACAAACCGACCGGTGGGATTGATCAGATAGCGGGTGTCGGCATCGCGCAGCGGCCGATCCACCACCCGGGCCATCTCGTCCAGCACCGGCTCCACCACCAGCGCGCGAACCGCGGCCTGGAGGTCGGCCTGCTCTATGTCCGGCGCATGCTGGGTGGAGATCACGACCGTGTCCACCCGCGCGGCCTCGCCGTAGTTGTATTCGACGGTCACCTGGCTCTTACCGTCCGGGCGGAGCCAGTCCACCAGGTGCTGCTTGCGCACCGCGGAGAGCCGCCGGGTCAGGCGATGGGCAAGGGCGATCGTCATCGGCATCAGCTCGGGCGTCTCGTCGCAGGCGAAGCCGAACATCATCCCCTGGTCGCCCGCGCCGGTGTCGAGGTCGTCCTGGAGGCTGCCTTCCTTCGCTTCGAGCGACCGGTTCACACCCAGCGCGATGTCGCCAGACTGGCCGGACAGGAGCACGTGGACGTCCACGGAATCGCCTGACGTGCCGAACGCGCGGTCGGTGTAGCCGATACGCGTGAGCACCTGGCGGACGAGCGCGATGACCTCCTCGCGCGGCGGCAGCGGCGTCACTTCGCCGTACACCGCGACCCAGTCTACCTGCTCATCGCTCTTGATGCTCGCCTCACAGGCAACGCGCGCCAGCGTCGTCCGTGACAGACACAGATCCAGCACGGCGTCCGAAATCTGGTCGCAGACCTTGTCCGGGTGGCCCTCCGTCACGCTCTCGCTGGTGAACAGCAGCTTCGGACTCGCCTGGAATGTCGTCGTCACGTCGGTCAGCCTCCTCTCGTGTCGCGTCCCCCGGAGGCACGCGTCGCAGCCATCATAAATTGCCGGTCTCAGGTGCCTTGCTGCCAGCTTGCCAGGTATTGCCGCTGCTCGTCGCTCAGCGTGTCGATATCCACGCCGAGACTCGCCAGCTTCAGACGAGCCACTTCGCGATCGATCTCGACCGGCACGTCGTAGACGGCGGGGGAGAGCGATCCGGAAGAGCTCGCCACCCACTCCGCCGAGAGCGCCTGGTTTGCGAAGCTCATGTCCATCACGGCGGCGGGATGTCCCTCCGCGGCTGCCAAGTTTAGCAGGCGCCCATCCGCGAGCAGGTAGATGGTCCGTCCGTCCGACAACTGGTACGCCTCGACGAAGTCGCGCGCTGGGGCGTGGCCGCGGCTCAGCCGCTCGAGCGCCGGGATGTCGATCTCGTCGTTGAAGTGGCCGGAGTTGG
Organism: Chloroflexota bacterium; assembly: GCA_020850915.1. The sequence goes on from JADZDV010000283.1 coordinate 2,485, forward strand.
CCACGATGCAGCCGTCCTTCATCGCCGCGAAATGCCGCCCGCCGACGACGTTCAGCCCGCCGGTGACCGTGATCACCACGTCCGCGATCTTCACGGCCTCAGCGAGCTTCATGACCCGGTAGCCGTCCATCAGCGCTTCGAGGGCACGTGTCGGGTCGATTTCCGTCACGACGACGTGCGCGCCCATGCCGTGCGCCCGCGCCGCCAGGCCGCGCCCGCACCAGCCGTAGCCACACACCACCACCGTACGGCCGGCCAGGAGCAGGTTCGTCGCCCGAATCAGCCCGTCCAGCGTGCTCTGGCCGGTGCCATAGCGGTTGTCGAAGAGATGCTTGGTGAGCGCCTCGTTGACTGCCACGACCGGGAAACGGAGCGCACCGGCCGCCGACATCGCCCGCGGCCGAATGACGCCGGCGTCGTCTCTTCGGTCCCACCGATGACGTCCGCGATCCGGTCAGGGTGCTTCGAGTGCAGCACGTTGACGAGGTCACAGCCGTCGTCCATCGTGAGCTGTGGGTGGGTCTCGAGTACCGATTCGATGTGGCGGTAGTAGGTCTGCTCGTCCTCGCCCTTGATCGCGTACGTTGAGATACCGTACTCGGTCACGAGCGCCGCCGCGACGTCGTCCTGGGTGGAGAGCGGATTCGACGCGCACACGGCAACCTGTGCACCGCCAGCCTGGAGGGTCAGCAGCAGGTTCGCGGTCTCCGTCGTCACGTGGAGACAGGCGCCCAGCCGCAAGCTTTCGAGCGGGCGCTCTCGCAAGAAGCGCTCGCGGATGAGCTGAAGGACCGGCATCTGACCGGCCGCCCAGCGAATGCGGGCGATGCCCTTCCCGGTCAGCGCCGTGTCTTTCACGTCGTACCGCTCGGCGACGCGACTCGCGCCGGGTGTGGAGGTCATGCAGCGTGTCTCCTCGTCGGGGTGGTTGGATAGCGGGGGCTGGTCAGACCGGCACGCCGACGGCCTCGAGGGCGTGGCGGGCGCGGAGAGCGGCCAATTCGTTGTCGAGGCGCTCGCGGCTCGACGAGTCGCGCACCAGGGGCAAGTTCTGTTCCGCCGTCTCGAGGGCCGCGTCCGCGGCTGCGTGGGCGAGGCGGCGCGCCACACGAACGTTTCTGAAGAGCGCGCCCCTTCCCAGCTCTTCGACGGTGCCCGCCAGGTAGTCCAGGTCGGCGCAGGCTCTGGCGATCTCGAGCGGTGCCCGCATCGCCGGCCCGATAGCCATCGCGATGGCCGCCCGCCGGGAAGCCTGGTCGCGCGCGTCTCGCCTGGGAAGCTGGAGCGCCTCTGTGAGGCTCAAATACGCGGCCGCGTCCACGCCAACCAGCCTCGTCAGCCGCACGCGCAGGCCGTCTGCCCGGGCGATCAGCGAGGCGAGCTCTGCGACGTGGTCGGCGTAGCGTGGCCTGAGCAGCAGGATGCGACAGGCCATCGCGATGAGCGCCGCGCCCGATGCTCCGGTCATCGCAGCCACGGCGCCGCCGCCCGGCACCGGATCGTCCGACGCGATGGCCTCCAGCAGATCAGGCAGCTTGAGGCTTGTGTAACGCTCGGGTTTACTCGGCACGACCCAGCACCTCCTCTCGAACTCGTCGCGTCCCAGCGGTCATGGCGCCGAGCTTGGCGCGGGCCACCTCCGCGGGCAGGTGCCGCAGGCCGCAATCGGGATTCACGTAGATCCGGTCTGCCGGCAGGACCTGGAGCGCCCGCTTGACTCGCGCCGCCACGACCTCCGCCGGTTCCACCTGGGCGCTCTTGACATCGATCACGCCAAGCCCGAGGGACAGGTTGGAGGGATAGCGGCTGAACAGATCCAGGTCGTCGTCGCCCTTCCGAGCGAACTCCAGCACGAGCTGGTGCACCTGCGCCTCCAGCATGGCCGGGAACAGAAAGTTGTAGTGCCCTTCCCAGGCCGGCCGAGCGTAGCGGTTGCCGTAACAGATGTGGACCGCCCACTGCGCGTCGATCCCTTCGACGATCGTATTGATCGCCCTGACGGCCAGGTTGACCTGCCGCGGATAACCCGCCAGGAACGGCTCGTCGATCTGCAACAGGTTCGCGCCGGCGTCGACAAGCGCCTGGGCCTCGCGGTGGAGGACCCGCGCGATCGCCAGGACGAGATCCGCTTCGTCGGTGTAGGCTTCGTTCTTCACGCGCTTGGCCAGCGAGAACGGTCCGGTGAAGGAGAACTTGATCTGGCGGTCGGTGTACTGACGGGTGAAGAGAAAGTCGTCCACCAGCCCCATCGGCGAGGCGCCCTCCGGTTCGGGCAGCACGTGGCGGACGATGGCCTCGTAGTAGTCGTAGTAGAACGCCTTGGCGAGATGCGGGATCTCGACGCCGGGGATCTTGGCGAGGAAGTAGTCCACGTCGTTGTCGCGCCGTAGCTCGCCGTCGGAGACGACGTCCAGGCCAGCCTGCTCCTGGTCTTTCAGCGCCGCCTTGATCACCACCTCGTGAATCTCACGCAGGTAGGCGCCGCTGATCCGCCGCTGGTAGTAGTCCGTCTTCAGACGCTCCAGCCACTCCGGCACGGAGTACGAGCCGACCACGGACGTCGAGAGCACAGCGGTCATCGCGTTGCCTACTCTCTGGCACTCGTCGTGAGGGTGGTGACATTCGAGCCCGGACGGTGCACGAATGGAGCGAAGGTGACGTCGTAGCCGCGGCGGCTGCCGATTGCTGACAGCAGTGGCCCGTTCACCCAGTTGACGACCGAGCCATCGTACTTGCCGGGGCCGCGAAAGCCCTGGGCGAACTGGCGAACGCTCGTCACGAACAGATCGTGACACTGCAGCATGCCAAAGGGATGCAGCAATTGCAGGGTGTCGGCAAAGCTCGCCGCGGCGCCGTTGCTGACGTGCATCCGAACGTCGCCGTTGGACTCCACCACTGGCCGCAACAGCTCGCCGCTGACCGTCGGCCCGACCTCGTACGTGTCCAGCGCCTCGAGCGGAACGTACCGCTCTTCCAGTCGCAGGGCACTCCAGGCGCCACGCCAGAACGCCACCGCGGCAACCGGTGTCGGAAACCGCTCCGGCGCAGAGTCGGCCAGCAGCTCGGGCCCCAGGCGGAGCAGGCGGCCGACCAGGTCGGGCAGGCTCTCGACCGGCACCCCGATCAACCCGGCAAGCTGCTCGGCGGCCGACCGCGGCAGGTAGGCCCGGACTTCGACCAGGAACAGCTCGCCGCCCATGCGCAGGATCTCGTCGGTTGGCAGGTTGTCGTAGACGTTGGAGATGTAGACCAGGAACGCTTTGTGGCGCAGGAAGCCGAGCGTCTCTGTTGGCCGCGTGGCGTCCAGGACGAGGCAGCTCAGCCGCTCGGCATGGTGCCGGACGTTGCGACGCGCCAGGTTGAGCAGGTGAGCGGAGTAGTCGCCCATCAGGTAGTGCAGGCGGCGGTAGTAATCCGTACCCCGCTCGGCGTCCATCCGCCGGAACTCGTCCAGCCAGACGCGCGCCTGATTGCCGTTCCCGACGCCCAGCTCCAGGACGTGCAGCTCCTCCGGCAGCGCTCGGCGGGCAGCCAGGTCGTCCCAGATGGCGAAGAGCTTGCCGATCAGGTCCTGCGCCGCCGCGACGTTGCGCGCGTCGCTCTCGCCGCCCGGCAGGGCCTGCTCGTAACCGTGCCCGGTCGCCTCCTCCCAGAGGGAAAGCGCCTTCCAGTAGAGTCCGTTGAACAACCAGATGCAGCTCGAGCTACCTGGCGTCCAGGCCTCCAGGTAGACCTGCCGCGCCGAGCCATCCAGCGAGCCCGACAGGGTCGAAGCCAGCTCGGCATCCACGTCGATCCTCGCCGCTCGCCGCAGGTCGATCGCCAATTCGCAGGTATCCAGCTCGGCCGTGTCGCCGCGCCGGTACGCCCGCGCCGTCTCGACGGCGGCCGGCAAGATGCGCCGCAGCGCCACTGGCTCGCGGAAATTGGACTTGTACTGGACCCAGTCACAGAGCACGCGTAGGTGCGAGAGGTCGAGGCTGCTGTTCTGGGCCGCGCGGAAGACCGAGGCGAGCACCGGAGCCACGTCGATCGCCTTGGGACCTTTGAGACGATCCGGTGCGCGAAGCTCAATCAGCATGGCGGCTCGACCTTCGCGCTTCCATCTCGTTCAGTCAAGCTCGTTCAGTCAAGCACCGGCCTCGGAGTCTCGCCGACGAGGTCCTCGACGGTCAGGCCCGAGCGCCAGGCATCCGAGCGGCGGCCAATGCCGGCCCGCTCCAGAACCTCCGGGATGATGTCCTCCCAGCCAAACGCCATGAGGTGAACGCCAGCCACCCCGGGCAGCTCGCGAAGCTGCTGGATCGTCTCGACGCACAGAGCTACCCCTTCCTCAGCCACGCGCTCTTCCGGCACCGCGCGCAGGCGCCGAACGACGCTCTCGGGGATGCTGAGCCCCGGCACCCCGGTCTGCATGTGGGTCAGCGCGCGGCACGACTTGACGGGGCCAACGCCGGCCAGGACGGAGCAGCGCTCCAGCAGTCCGAGCGCTCGGAGATCGTCCAGCCAGCGGGCGAACGCCGGCACGTCGAAGACGAACTGGGTCTGGACGAACTGCGCCCCGGCCGCGATCTTCTTCCCGAGCCGCTCCGCGCGGAACCGCGCTGGCGGCGCGAACGGGTTCTCCACCGCGCCGATCAGCCACCGCGGCGGGATCTTCAGCTCCTTCCCGGACAGGAGCCGCTTGTTGTCCCGCAGCGTGCGGGCCGTCCAGATGAGCTGCACGGAGTCCAGGTCGAAAACCCCGTGGGCGTCGGGGTGATCGCCGTAGCGCTGGTGGTCGCCGGTGAGCAGGACCACGTTCGAGATGCCGAGCGCCGAGGCCGAGAGCAGGTCCGACTGGAGGGCTATCCGATTGCGGTCACGGCACTGGAGCTGCATCACCGGCTCCACGCCCTCCTGCATGATGGCGAGGCTGCCCGCCCAGCTCGAGAGACGCACCACGGCGCTCTGGTTGTCGGTGAGGTTAGCTGCGTCAACCCAGTCTCGCAGGAGGCGGGCTTTCCGCTTGAGCGGCGCCACCGTTGCCCCGCGGGGCGGACCGATCTCCGCCGTCACGACGAACCGCCCACGCCGCAGCGCCGCGTGGAGCCGGCTGTAGGGCCCCCCGACAGAACCCCGCGGGACGGTGTGGCCGGACACCATCCGGATCAGGCCGCCCGCTTGGAGTGAGCCGCCGCGTCAGACTCCCGCATGAGCACCGGCCGCTCGTCCAGGCCGTCGTCGTCGGTCCAGAGGTCGTCGGCCCGACCCAGCCAGTAGTTGACCAAGGAGCTCTGGCCCCAGCGACGCAGGTCGATCGGCCGCTGAAGCCGTCGCAGGTCAGAGACGCGGTCCTCGCGATCCGCTCGCTCGTACGCCGTGACCCAGACGCACTGGAGGTCCGGGTAGACCTCACACGTGCCCGTGGGGGAGACGCCGCCGCACGGACCGTTGCGAAGCTGCTTCGGGCAGGTCATCGGGCAGGAATAGACCGTGGACGGCAGAGCGCACTGCGCGCACATCTTGCAGCCAAACAGTCGGCCCTTGACGACC
>JADZDV010000284.1 GCA_020850915.1 Chloroflexota bacterium
CGGGGCCATCATCCGGCCCCCCTCCCCCCCGCCTTGGACGCCATACTCGGTGAAAGGCGAGGGTGTCTCCTGGTGGTCGATATCAATCCTCGGCACGTCCATCGCCGTGGGGATGAGGTAGTCCATGAAGCTCTCATTCAGCGGCTGGCCGTTCTCGTCGTAGGAGAACTGCTCGTACATCGCGGTGCCCAGACCCTGGGCCACACCGCCCGTGATGTGGCCGTCGAGCGTCATGGGGTTGACCAGCACGCCGGCGTCGTGCACCGCCGCGTACTTCAGGAACTGGACCTTGCCCGTCTCCGGGTCGACCTCCACCACGGCGATGTGGCAAGCGTGGCCCATCATCGGGTAGAACGCGCCGAGGTCCGTCCGATCGGCGGATGGCAAGGTCGTGAAGGGATGGTCGTAGACGGACCGTCCCTCGAGGCCGCTCTGCATCCCCTCGGGCAGGTTCAGCGGGAACATATACGCCTGGAGGGCGACCTCGCCGTAGGTCATCGCTCGCTCGGGCGCGCCCTTCACGCTGACCTTGCCGCCCTGGAACTGCAGGTCGCTCGGGTCGACCTCGAACTGCTTGGCGACGATCTTCGCCATCTTCTCCTTGACCTGGCCGGTGGCACCCACCAGCGCACCGGCCACCATGACGGTGAAGCGGCTGCCGCCGGGGCCGGTCGCCGGCAGGGAGTGGAGGGAGTCGCCGTAGGTGATGACCACGTCTGCAGGGTCGATGTCCAGCTCCTCCGCCACAACCTGGGCCGCGACGGTCTCCGGGCTGTTGCCCCACATCGCCTGAGAGTACAGGGTCACCACCACCTGGCCGGTCGGGTCGATCGTGAGCGAGGCGCTCTCCGGGCTGGCCGTGATGGGAAAGGCGGCCTCCTTGTCCCAGAACCAGAACTCAGTCGAGCTGAAGACGCTGCGCTCCTGGGCGGTGACCACGCCAATCCCGACGTAGCGGCCCTCCTTGCGCGCCTCCTCCTGCTTCGTGCGCCAGCCGGCGTAGTCTGCCAGCGCGAGGCCCTTCTCGAGCACGCCCGGATAGTTGCCGCTGTCGTAGTAGTTCCCGGTCAGGATCTTGTAGGGGAACTCGTCCGGCTGGATGAAGTTCTTCCGGCGCAGCTCCACCGGGTCCATCTCGAGCGTCCGGGCTGCCTGGTCCACCAGCCGCTCCAGGACGAAGTTGCCGACTTCCGAGCCGAAGCCGCGGTAGGCGCCCTGCTGGTTCTTGTTCGTCAGGACGGACTTCACGGCGTAGCGCAGGCCAAACATCCGGTACGGCCCGGTGACCTGGGCGAGCGCGTTGCCGTGGGTGCCGATGGCGAACTGGTTGTAGGCGCCGAAGTCGTCCACGCAGTCGATGTCCAGCCCGCGCATTGTGCCGTCGGCGTCCAGCGCCAGACGGCAGTGGTAGCGTCGGTCTGAGCCGTGGTGGTCGGAGCTGCTGGCGTGAGCAAAGCGGTCCTCCACGTACTTGACCGGCCGGCCGGACAGCAGGGTCAGGAAGCCAGCCAGGATGGCGCACTTGCGGTGGAACACCTTGCTCCCAAAGCTGCCGCCCGCGATGACCGGCTGGACGGTCAGCCTGTGGGCCGGGTGCTTCAGCGAGCCTGCCAGGAGCCATTGGAGGTAGCTGAAGCTCAGCGAGTTGCTGTAGATCGTGAGAATGCCGGTGCTCTCGTCCAGGCTGCCGATGGCGCCGTTGGTGTCCATCGGCTGAGCGGCGCTGCGCCCCCAGGTGAGGTCCGATCCCACCACGACCGCGGCCTCGCCGAACGCCCGTTCGAAGTCACCGAAGACCATCTCCCGCGCCTCGGACACGTTGGAGCCCAGCTCCTCGTGCAGCAGCGGCGCGCCGGGCTCCATCGCCTTGATCGGGTCCACCACAGCCGGCAGGACCTCGTACTCAACCTTGATGAGATCGACGGCGTCCTCGGCGATGCGCCGGTTCTCCGCCACCACCGCCGCGACCGTCTCGCCCACGTGGCGCACCTTGTCCACCGCGATTGCCCACTGGTGGATCGGACCGGCCCCGAACGTTGGCAGCGGGTTCATCCGCTCTTTCGCGTCGCGGCCGGTCGCCACCAGGACCACCCCCGGTAGCTGCTCCGCCTCGGACGTGTCGATGCTCAGGATCCGCGCGTGGGCGTGGGGGCTGCGCAGGGTCGCGGCGTGGGCCATGTTGGCCAGCTTGATGTCGTCGATGTAACGGCCCTTGCCGCGCAGGAGCCGCGGGTCCTCCACCCGCTTGACGCTCTTGCCGATCCAGCGCCGCTGCCCGGCTGGCACGCGAGGCACCGCCGCGCCGGCTGGCCGTGGCTTCCCGGCCATCGTCATGACGCACTCCCCGCCGCCGCGCCCTCGCGCAGGCGCTCCGCGGCCACCTGCACCGCCTTCACGATGTTCTGATAGCCCGTGCAGCGGCACAGCACGCCGGAGATGCCCTCGCGGATCTCTTGCTCCGTTGGTGAAGGGTTGTCACGCAGCAGTTCCAGCGAGGTCAGCATCATCCCCGGTGTGCAGAAGCCGCACTGGAGGCCGTGCTGCTCCCAGAACGCCTGCTGGATCGGGTGCAGCTCGCCATCCCGCGCCAAGCCCTCGACCGTCGTCACGTTGCAGCCGTCCACCTGCACGGCGAACATCAGGCAGGAGCGGACTGACGCTCCGTCGACCAGCACGGTGCAGTTGCCGCACACGCCGTGCTCGCAGGCCTGGTGCAGGCCGGTCAGGTCCAGGGACTCGCGCAGGAAGTCCGCCAGGCTCATCCGCGCCTCGATGTCAGCAGCGCGCGGAGTGCCGTTCACAGTCAGAGCGATCGCTCGTTGTTGGGCGAGCACGTCAGGCCTCCTTCGACGCGCGCGCGGCAGCGCTCAGGAGCGCCCGCCGCACCAGGACTTCGGCCACTTCCTTCCGGTACTCAGGATCGGCGTGGACGTCGCCGGAGGGCGCGAGGTCCGCGGTGTACAGCCGCGCCGCCTCTCGGACCGTCGCCTCATCCAATCGGCGCCCTGTCAGCTCGCCGTTGCTGGGCGCCACCAGGACGGGCGTCTCGCCCACGCCGCCCAGCGCGACATTCACCCCGGTGCAGGCACCATCGGCGTCAAGCGAGACCGCGGCGGCGGCAGCCACCAGGGCGTAGTCCCCGTGCCGGCGGCTGATCTCGAGGAATGACGAGCCGCCACCACGCGGGCGGGGTGGGAAGCGCACCTCGACGAGGATCTCGTCGGGCTCAATGACGGTCGTCAGATAGGTCACGTAGGCCTCACGGGCCCGGACGGTGCGCTCGCCCAGCGGTCCGACGAGGCGGAAGGTGGCGTCCAGCGCCAGGGCCGCGACGGGCAGCTCCGCGGCGGGGTCCGCGTGGGCGAGCGAGCCGCCGATCGTCCCGCGGTTGCGAATTGTCGTGTGGCCAACCTGCTTCAGCGCTTCGGTCAGCAAGGGCCAACTGGCGGCAACCTCCGGGCTACGCTCTGCCGCGGCCTGGCGAGTTCCCGCCCCGATCGCCAGCGAGCCGTCGCTTTCGACACGGATGTACTGCATGGACGAGATCCGGTTCACGTCCACCAGCACCGCGGGCTTCGCGAGCCGCATGTTCATCAGCGGCACCAGGCTCTGGCCGCCCGCCAGAATCTTCGCGTCAGACCCGTACTCCTGGAGCAGCGCCAGCGCACCCTCGATCCGGTCCGGCGCGTCGTAAGCAAAGGGAGCTGATTTCATGCTGCCTCCTCGACCGACTGCATCTCGGCCTCGTTCGGCTGCTGTCACGCCGTTGGTCTGTGCCGGGTCACCTCCTCACCGGCCCGGAGCTGTCGCTCCTCCTCGGCCTGTCCAGACGTTATACATCCTGGTGCTGGCACCGAGCGGCGTTCACAGGAGGGCGGCGAGGGCATACGCTCCGGGAGTCCAGGGCGACATGCTGGCGTGTGGTTGGCGCCACGGGTCAGCGATCGAGCGGCGGACTACTCACCGTTGAGATAGTGGGAGGCTCGCTCCTCATGTCGTGACTGGTAGCGTGGCGCTTCCTGCTCTCCCGGGCGCGGAGCGGTCGAGCTGGCGCTCTCCTCCTCGTCTCCAACCCGTTGAAAGATTCTGGGCACCCGGTCATTGACCTGCAAGGTGAAAACGTCGGAGCGGTTGTAGTGGCCCGCGAAGTCGTGGACCATCCGTCCGCTGACGCACTCGTTAAGGTCGATGTCCGCGTAGAGGATGCCCTCCTCCGGCCCCATCGGACCGGCGATGACCCGGCTATCCGGCGCGATGATCGAGGAGCCGCCGCTGATGGCGGGGTTGTCCAGAAACTCGCGGTCCTGGGGCGAGTAGGAGATCATCTCCTTCAGCTCGTCGCTGAGCGCCCCGCAGACGTTTATGACGAACGCCTTCGCCATGAAGGCGAGCGCTCGACCGGTCATGACACCTCGCTCGGCGCGGGGAAGGGTCGTGCGGCCGGGAGCGTTCGGCCAGCTTGCGACGTGGATGGCCGCGTCCTCGGCAATCAGCGCCATGATCGCCAGCGGATTCGAGTTCTCGCCGCAGATCAGCCCGCTCAGTCGTCCGTACTCGGTGTCGAACGCGTGGAGCGTGTTGCCCTGGCCGCCAGTGTGGACCAGTCGCTCGCCGGAGGTCGGCACAAGCTTCTGGTGCTTGCCGAGGATGGCGCCGTCTGGACCGATGAAGAGCTGGCTGTTGAACAGGGTCCCGTACGACCCGCGCCGTCGCTCGCACAGGCCCATGACGACGTACGCCCCCGCCTCGCGAGCGGCCTCGGCCAGCGCGTCCGTGGCGGCGGAAGGGATCTCCACCGAGTTCTTGAACAGTTCGGCGGACATCCGGCGGCTCTCCGGACCGGTGGCCGGGTAGAAGTGGAACCAGAGGGGATGGCCGGGAATGAACCCCTCGGGAAAGCCGATCACCCTGGCGCCGTTCGCGCCAGCCTCCCGGATGAAGCGGCAGGCCTTGGCCACGGTGGCCTCACGGTCCAGGAACACCGGCGCAGCCTGCACAGCCGCGACCTTCAGTTTCGGATAGACATCTCCCATAACAGGCGCCTCCTGAGCTGGCAGCATACCTCCCCAGTATAGTGGGTCCGGTGCTACGCACGGCTCGGTGGCTGTGGCAAGGGTGCGCCCGGAACATGGTGCAGCGTGGTCGACCCGCCGACGCCATGTTCGCGACCGTGAAGGGGGGCAACGGGGTGCGCCCGAAAGATAGTGCAGCTCGGTCGACAGACCGGTAGGGGCGCTGCTTGCTGCGCCCGCCGGCCCCGGTCCCGTCGTCTCCGCTGTTGCACGGGCGCAGCAGGCAGCGTCCCTACAACGGCCGTTCCAACACAAGTCGGTCGCGCCCCCGTGGCCGCTGCCTCCCGCGCGGGTCTCACCGCCCGAGAGGGCGCCTGTGGAACGCTGGAGACAGTGAGCCAGGCGGAGGAGGGCGCGCCCACCCAGCGCGTGCATGAGCACCTGGTCCTGACCGGGCAGATGGACCCGCGGCGCGTCCTGGCGGACGAGCGCTGGGTCAAGCGAGTGGGCGGACGGGTCCGGTCAGCTTCGCGAGCGCCTTCGGGCGGGGGGAGCGATCTCCCGCGCGGAGTGCCAGGCGCCCCTCCCTGGCTGGGTGCAGCCCAGGCGTCGGGGTCGCCCGTCCAGGCGGGCCCAGCCACCCGCCACCGCGGCCGCGGCAGCATCACGGTTCACCGGGGCGCTGGCCTGCTCCTCGCTACTCCCCCCAAACGTGGCGCTTGATGCCCTCGGCATCGAGGCCGGCGAGGCCGAGGCGCTCCACGGTGCGGCCCTCGGAGTTGAGGTCGCGGCCGATCAGGGCTGAGGCGAGGGTGACGGTCGCCTCCATGAGCGGCATGGGGTGGCCGATGGCCCGGCCCAGTGAGGCCATCGGGACGACGCCGGTGCAGACGTCTTCCCAGAAAAAGCGGTGGTCGACGGCCGACGGAGCCGGGTAGCGCGAGTAGGTCTTGCAGGTCTGGAGCGAGTCATAGAGCGAGCCGCCCGAGGCGTCCATGGATTCCATCAGGTAGTACTGCATCGAGATCGCCTCCGTGCCGAGCGCCGCTGCCAGGCCCAGCCGCTCGGCGTCGAGCTGGGCGACGGCGCGGGCAACGGCGGGCGAGCAGCCCTGGACGTACCAGAGGAAGCCGGCTGGGTTGGTCTCCACCCAGCCGGCGTTGAAGACGAGCGGCAGCGAGTGGCAGGTCGGCCCCATGTTGCTGATGCCGGTGCTGAGGATGTCCGGCGCGGCGGCCAGGGGGAAGTCGCTCAGGATCTCGAGCGCGCGCCGCGTGTCCGTGGCAGGCATCGCGGCGAACGGCAGGGCATGCTTCTCATCGGCCAGCTCGACGTGGCCGGGGGCGGTCACCTTGGCGTTGACGATGTGGGAGCTGACCTCCGCCACCAGGACGCCGGCGCCGCCGTGCTGGGCGCCGCCCTCACGCAGCCCCGCCCGGAAGTCCAGCGCGCCGAAGGTGCGGCCGGGCACCAGGAAGACCAGTTGGCCGGGCCTCGTGTACGGAGCGATCTGCTTCGCGACCGAGCGGTGTGCGTCGGCAGTGGTGCAGACGGCGATCAGGGAGACGCCGTCCATCGCCTCGGCGAGATCCGTCGTGACGAGGTCGATCGGCGCGAGGCCGGTCCACCAGCCGCTCGACTCGAGGGCGCCCCGCTCCCTGATCGGGTCCAGCCACCGGCGAACCTCGCCTTCGAGCGGTCGGTTCCACAGTTGGACCGAATAGCCTCTCAGCACGAGGTACGCGGCCATGCCCTGGCCGCCGAAGCCCGCGCCCAGCACCGCCGCCTTCCCACGCTCGCCCATGATGTCCTCCAGAGTGTCGGCCTGTCGGCCGGCCGATGAGTACTGGTGTACCCCAGCCATTGGGAGTGACGAAAGGCGCGTCGCTGGACGCCAGATGCGCCCGACGTCGAATGCAACCGATCATTGTAGGGGTGCTACCGGGCAGCCAAGCTGCCGGCGGCACCGCGGCTGTGGTCGGTCATACTCTCAGACGCCGCCGAATTCGTGCAGGAAGGTCACCGTGTACTTCATGAAGTCCCGGATGCCTTCCACGGTGATGTACTCGTCCCGCTGGTGGGCGCGGGCGCCGTGGCCCATCCCGACGTAGATCGCCGGCTTGTCCAGCGGCGGGCGATTGAACATGCCGAACGGGCCGACAGCCGGGACGGTTGGCCAGATGATGTACTCGCAGGTGTGCTGCTGGCAGGCGCGGATGGCAGCCTGGTAGACGGGGTCGCTGGCCGGTGTACGGGAGTACTCGTAGCCGCCGATGACGTTGATCTGCGCCTCGGCGAAGCCTCGGCGGTCCAGGTGAGCTCGCAGGAGGCCGGGGATGTCGTCGCGCCGCTGTTCCGGCACCAGGCGGAAGTCAAGCTTGGCGGTGACGTCCATCGGGATCGTCGTGAAGACGCGCGGGCCGGAGTAGCCGCCGACGATCCCGACGACGTTCAGCATCGGCTCCATCACGTAGCGGGAGACGAGGTCCTTGCCCGATCGGCCGCCACGGAAGCGGGCGATGCCAAGCGCCTGCTTCATCGTCGCCTCGTTGAAGCGCTCCTCGAGGATCTGGACCTCCTCCCGCTCCTCGTCGGTGTAGTCGCGGACCAGCTCGCGGAAGCCGTCCATGACGCAGGTGTCATCGTCGTCGAAGAGCGAGGCCAGGGCGCGGATCATCCGCAAGTATGGCGAATCGACGAACGGCAGGTTAGCTGACCAGAGGTCCTTGCCGCTCAGGGTGCCGCCCCATTCGCCGCCCTTGATGGTCAGCTCGATCTTGATCGTGCCCTTGTAGCCGCGGTTGACGATCATTCGGCCGTCCTCGTCCTGGCGCATGGAGGGCATCCAGAACGCGTCAGCCGTCTGGAGGACGCTCATCCGCTGCTCGACGAAGCTCCAGAGGTTCGGGCAGCCGATCTCCTCCTCGCCCTCCCAGGCCCAGATGACGTTGACCGGAATGTCGCCGGTCGCGGCCTGGATCGCCTTCAGGGTCAGGATCGTGGCCAGCATGGGACCGCGCTGGTTGTGGGTAGCGCGGGCGCAGATGACCTTACCGAGATGGGCGGGCGCGCCGATCTCCTGGGCCTCCACGATGCGCGCCTCGAGCGGCGGGAAGGTCCAGTCGGCGGGAATGACCGGGACCTCGTCATAGAGGCTGTAGATGATCAGCGTCTTCGCGTCCGGCCGCTTCGAGCGAAGGACGCCGTGGACGACCGGGTTGCCGCCGGTCTCGACCAGCTCGGCGTTCTCGGTGCCGAGCATGCGGGTGTATTCGAGCGCCATCGTGGCGGTCTCGCGGATGCCCTCGCCGGTATGAGAGAAGCCCGGCTGGCGAAGGAACCGCTGGATCTCGGCGACCGAGGCGTCGAAATCACGGTCGATGACGTCGTAGATCGGCTGGTAGCGCTCGAGGCTCATCTGCTCCATCCGCGCGTGGAATGGAGCGATCCTAGCCAGGTGGGAGGCGGAGGTCAAGAATGCCGCGGCTCACGTTGGCGTCAGGCAGTGCCGATCGCGCTCACGCCGCGGGGACGGTGGCTTACCAGCGACGTCGAAATGGCTTCAGTCAGGGTCGACGAAGCCATCCCGGATGAGCCGGGCCTTCACGCCGCCGGCGTCCACGATCTCAAGCAGGAACGGCGGCAGCGGCTCGCCCTTCAGCTCCTGCCCGGTGCGGGTGTTGCGGACAACACCGGTGGCGAAGTCCACCGAGAGGGCGTCGCCCTCTTCCACCAGCTTCGTCACGCCGGGGCACTCCATGACCGGCAGAGCGAAGTTGACGCTGTTGCGGAAGAACAGCCCGGCGATCGACTCGGCGACCAGGCCGGCGACGCCAAGCTCGCGGAGCAGGCGCGGAGCCGGCCGGCTGGAGCCGGTGCCGAAGTTGCCGCCACCGACGATGAGGTCGCCCTGGCGCACCTCGCTGGACCAGCCGGGCCGATTCGCGCTGAAGACGAGCTTGCGGCGTTCCTCGTCCGTGGCGCGAAAAGCCGTGCCGGGCCACATCAGATCGGTATTGATGTTGTCCCCGAATACCCAAGTTCGCCCCTCAACTCTCACGGAGCGCTCCCTCTTCTTCTTCTTTCTATCACTGCATCTGTATGCCACTGCATCGGAACGGAGCCTGCTCGCTCGTCCATGCCCGGAATTCTCAATGGCCATTGACACCGTCCCCCTGGGCCTGGGGACGGAGCAAGCAGCAGCCTTACGATCGCGGACCCTACGACCATCATCCGGCGCCCCTCCTGTCCTCCTGAGTGTCGCCCTCTTGTCCTCCTGAGCGTCGGCAGGACGGCACTCTGACTACAGAGGCGACCGGCTGTGACAGGGCCATCCTTACACCCTGTTCTCTCCTTCCCTACTCGCCCAAGTACTCACGGGGGTCCGCCAGGCGGCCGGCCAGGGCGGAGGCGGCGACGGTGGCGGAGGAACCGATGTAGACCTGAGAGTCCGGGCTACCCATCCGGCCCTTGAAATTGCGGGGGCTGGAGGTGATGCAGACCTCGCCGGGGCCCAGGACGCCCATGTGGTAGCCGAAGCAGGCCCCGCAGGTGGAGTTCGTCACGACCGCGCCGGCCTCGGTGAGCGCCTCGACGTAGCCAGCCTTCAGCGCCTGGAGGTAGACGTGCTGGGAGGCCGGTGTCACGATGAAGCGCACGCCCGGGTGGACCTGCCTGCCCTTCACAATCTCCGCTGCCACGCGCAGGTCCTCCAGTTTGCCGTTCGAACAGGAGCCGACGAACGCCTGGTCGATCTTCACCTCACCCACTTCGCGCAGCCTGACCGTATTGTTCGGCACGAAGTCCGGCCTCGAGACACACGGCTCCAGCTCGGACAGGTTGATCTCACGCACGTCGAGGTACTGGGCGTCGGGATCGGGCTCGACCGGCGTGAAGACGT
Organism: Chloroflexota bacterium; assembly: GCA_020850915.1. The sequence goes on from JADZDV010000284.1 coordinate 9,913, forward strand.
GGTCGGCACGGTCCCTCAGGTAGTCCAGCACCACCTGGTCGGCCGGGAAGGTGGCGAACTCGGCGCTCAGCTCGGCCGCCATCGTGGCGATCGTGGCGCGGTCGTCGATCGAGAGCTGCGAGAGGGCCGGGCCGCCGAACTCCAGGTTCAGGCTGGAGTGCTCGCCGTAGCGGCCGGCGATCGCCAGCAGGACGTCCTTGCCGTAGACGCCGCGGGGTTTCGTGCCGGCCAGCTCGTAGCGAACGGTGGGGCCGAGCTTGTACCAGGTCTTGCCGGTGCACATGATCTGGAGCATCTCGAGGCTGCCCAGGCCGCGCGCCGCGCAGTTCAACACGCCGGAGGCGCAGGTGTGCGAGTCGGCACAGGCGAGCACCTCGCCCGGCAGGGCCAGCCCCTCCTCGAGGATCACCTCGTGGCAGATGCCCTGCTTACCGATGTCGTAGAGCTTCTCGACGCCGAACTTGCGGGCGAACTCGCGCGCTCGCTGGTGGCCCTGCGCATCCTGGATCGAGGGGGCCGGCGCGCCGTGGTCGAGGACGACCGCGATCTTCGAGGCATCGACGACGCTCCTCGGCATCGGGCCGTCGCCGCTGGTGAACTCGAGGTCCAGAGAGACGATGCGGTCGACCGTGCAGACGACCAGCTCCCCCGGCTTCACACGATCCTGGCCTGAGGCGCGCGCCAGGATCTTCTCGATCATCGTCATGCCCATTGGGTGCTCCAGTGGTCAGCCGGGCGGGCGCGGACGCCCGGGCCGGTCGCCGCGGTCAGGTGGTGGATGGACGGCATGCCAGTCAGATGCTCCGTGCTGGCTCCTCGACGTAGTAGCGGCGCTCGAGCTCCTGGAACTGGGGCAGACCCATGAAGCGGTTGAACTCGGCGAACGTCTCCATACGGTCCGTGAAGCCGGCGTACGTGCCGGTCTTCTTCAGCTCCGCCATCTGCTCCCGCAGCGTGCGCAGGACGGCCAGGCGGGAGAGGCCCGGCAGGATGGTGATGCGGTAGCCCAGCTCAGCAGCCTGGTCCACCGTGCGGCACTCCTGGTTGCCAGTCGCATTCATATTGAAGAGCAGGAGCGCGTCCGGCAGCTCGCGGCGCAGCCGCTCCATGTCGTCGAGCTTGGCGATCGCGTTCAGGAACAGACCGTCCGCGCCGGCGGCCATGTAGCGGCGACCGCGCTCGATGGCGTCGTCCAGCCCGCTGACCTGGAGGGCGTCCGTGCGGGCGATGATCATGAAGTCCGGGTCCTGGCGCGCGCCCACGGCGGCGCGCACCTTGGCGACCATCTCTTCGGAGCTGATGAGCTGGACACCGCCAAAGTAGGCGCAGCGCTTGGGGGTGACCTGGTCTTCCATGTGGAGCGCCGCGGCGCCAACGGCCTCGAACTCCTTGACCGTGCGGCGGACCGTCAGCACCCCGCCGTAGCCGGTGTCCGCGTCCGCGATGACCGGCACGTCCAGCGTATCAACGACGCCCTTAACCGCCTCCACCACTTCGGCCAGGCTCATCCAGCCCACATCCGGCTTGCCGCGTGCACAGGAGAGCCCGCTGCCGGAGAGGTAGACGGCCGGGTAGCCGGCCTCCTGAATGGCGCGAGCGGTGATGGCATCGTACGCGCCGGGCGCCACCACCGGTCCTTCCCGGAGCAGTTGTCGCAGATGTTGCGCGTTCTTCACGAGACCTCCGATCTGCCTCCTCACGGTAACAGATCGTCTCGCTGACGGGCAGCGGGCGCGGAGGAAGGCCATCGGAACGACGCGACCGAGGCGAAATCAAGGCAAGGTGCATCGGCAGCGCGCTAGACTATGCCCGCAATCGCCGTGACGGGCGAGGCGGAATGTACGACGGCCCGCGCCGCGAGCGCGCGGACGCGGAGATGAATCCTATGCACCAAGACCTTCGATCGCGTCGCTTCTTCCTGGGGTCGCTGGTGACCGCCGCCGTTGGCCTGGCCAGCGTGGCGTGCCAGTCCGCGGCTCCCGCGCAGCCGAAGTCCGCCGAAGCGCCGACCACCGCCCCGGCCAAGCCCGCGGCCCCGGCCGCCCCGGCGGCGCCCGCCGCCTCACCGGCTGCCGCTCCCGCTGCGCCGGCTGCCTCGCCAGCCGCGGCTGCGCCGGCCGCCTCGCCGGCCGCCGCGCCTCAGGCCTCCCCCGCGGTGGTGGGGCCGGCTTCGGTCGTCAACGTGGGCGTCGGCAACAGCGTCCAGAACACGCCGTTCTTCATCGGCGCTGAGAAGGGCATCTTCTTGAAGTACGGCGCGGACGTGAAGCTGAAGCAGCTCAACACCGGCGCCGAGATCACCAAGGCGCTCCAGACCGGCGAGCTCCAGGTGGGGCCGGCCTCCTTCAACAACCACATCGCCGCGGAGGCCCAGGATATCCACTTCACCGGCTTTGCACTGATGGTCAACGACGCCGTCGTGGCGAACAACGACAACCTGTTCGCCATCATCGCTCAGCCCAACTCGAGCGTGAAGACGATCGCCGATATCCGCGGCAAGACGGTTGGCACCACGGCTGCCACCTCGCAGGACGTCTACTTCCGCGAGGTGCTCAAGCGGGCCGGCGTGCCGGTAGACTCGGTCCAGTTCACCAACGCGCCGCCGCAGAACATGGTCCCGACGTTCGCCAGCGGCCTGGAAGTGGTGGTGACAACCGAGCCGTTTGGCGAGATCATCATGAAGCAGTACCCGAACGCCAAGCTGCTCCAGCGGGGCGGCGGCATTGTTGGCCAGCGGGCCGGCGTGACCGCCAGCAAGGAGTGGCTCACGAAGAACCCGGCCCTGGCGGACGCCATGGTGGCGGGCCTGGTGGAGTCCAGCTTTGTGACTCGCACCCAGCCGGTCGCCGTTGGGGAGGCCGTGCCGCGCTGGTTCAGCGGCATCGACGCGCAGACGTCGATCAAGTCGGTCAGCCATCTGGCGTTCGACCCGCGCTACTCCCAGCTCGTCGAGGACGCCTGGAAGAAGGAGGGCCAGCTCCTGATCGACCAGAAGAAGATCAAAGAGCTGATCCCGTTCAACACCGTCTTCGACATGAAGTACTTCACGGACCTGCCGAAGAAGTACGCCCAGTTCTTCACCGACCTGAAACCGCTGCCGTAAACGCGGCAGCCGTCCGACCGGCGCCGCGCCGCGCGGACGGCCGCGGATTGGAGGAGCATCGTGTTTGGCTGGCGCAAGCGCATCGGCTACATCTCGCCGGGCACCATCGACCACGCGACCTACGACTTCTACAGCGTCGCGCCGGAGGGGGTGGGACTGGTGGCGCTGTCCAATGAGATCACGGACTGGCGGCAGGAGGAGTACGACCGGGCGAGAGAGAACGTCCTGGCCTCGGCGCGCTACCTCGCCTCGCGGAAGGTGCATTTCGTCCACCACGCCGGGGCCCCGCCCGTGGCGAGCCAGGGCCCGAACTACATGCACCAGCTCAAGCGGGAGCTCGAGGAAGCGACGGGCCTGCCGGCCTCGACGGCGATGTACAGCGCTACCCAGGCACTCCGCTCGCTCGAGGTGGCGAAGCTGATCGTCCTGACGCCGTTCCCCACGCAGACGCACGAGCAGGTGGTGGCGGCGATGGCAGCGCAGGGCTTCGACATCGTGGCCGAAAAGCGGATGGATGCGAACTTCAAAGACCTCTACCTGATCAGCCAGCGCGAGGCGTACGACTGGGTGACGACCGCCCTGAAGTCCGCCCCGCGCGCCGACGGCGCCTACATCCCCTGCCCCCAGTGGCACGTCTTCGAGCTGGCCCGCTACATCGAAGGTGACACCAGCATCCCAACCGTCACCAGCAACAGCGGCGACTTCTGGTACGAGTTCACCACCCTTGGCATCTCTGGCGTGAAGCGAGGGTACGGGGTGTTGCTGGACCGGCTGGTGGGGAGCCGGGTCGAGTCCAACCATCCCCTCACAGCGGCGTCGTGGGGCGGCCCCTATCCGTCAAGCGTGCGCCGGTAGCGGGGAGCGCCCCAAAGATGTTGCGGGGTTGTCAGCCCGGTAGGGGCGTTACAACGACCGTTCCAACACACGTCAGTCACGCCCCCGGTAGCGGAGACGGCCGTTCGCGGGTGCGCGGAAGACTCAAGAGAAGAGGAGATCGCGGCGATGTTCCAGAAGATTCCCGCCCGGGCTGAGCTGGTGGACGGCGGTGAGAGCCGCACCCTGCCTGACCTCTTCAAGCCGGGCAGCGGCATGCGTCGGTTCGTGGTTGCGCCGGACGGGGCCTATCGCGCCGGCTACACGAAGATCCAGCCCGGGCAGGGCTTCAAGACCTTCTTCTGGTACGACGAGTTCTGGGTCGTCCTGGAAGGCGGGGCGGACCTCACCGCGATCGACCGGCCCAGCGGCACCACCTTCGACGAGCACCTGGACTCCCACGATCTCGTCTTCATCCCGTCAGGGACCCAGGTCACGCTGAAGCACCCGGACAACGCCGCGGACCCGCTACTGTTCTTCTACATCGCCATCCCGGCCTCCAGCAAGCACGCGCCCTGGCTGGCCACCATGACCACGGAAGACATCGAGGACATCAAGGTGCGGCACGAGCACACCCAATCGGGCGCCGCGCTCGAGGCGACGC
>JADZDV010000285.1 GCA_020850915.1 Chloroflexota bacterium
CGCGCTGCTCCGCGATCGTCAGCGGTCGCAAGCGCTCCCTCTGCATGGTTGCCATGACTCCGTGCTCCTACCATGCAGTATCGCTCCTTTTCGTCAATCTCAGCCAAATGGAGCGTGACCCACTAGAAGACCGCCTGACCATCAACCTCCAGGGAGAGTGCTCTGATACGGTAGGGGGTCTGCGATCGCCAGGGCAGGCACGGGGACCCAAAGGACGCAAGGGACTTAAGGGACGGAAGGGAGGGAAGGGACGGAAGGGCAGGCACGGGGGCCTGCGCCTACCGGTCACCGGTTGACTCCTCCTGTCTCGACGGGCAGACCGCGCAGCGAGAACCAGAGGTAGAAGGCGTAGTAGCTCCGCCAGCCGGTCAGGGGCTCCGCCAGGGCGCGTAGCTCCAGCTCGGTCGGCTGCCGCTCCAGGGCGTGGACGCGCGCCGCGGCGACGCGCAGCCCCACGTCCGCGGCGGGGAGGGCGTCGCGATCGCCCAGCCCGCGCATCCGGACGTACTCGGCCGTCCAGCGCCCCACACCGTGCAGGCCGACCAGCGCCTCGTGCGCCGCGGCCATCGGCTCGTGGCGCAGACTCTCCAGGTCAAAGGCGCCGCTGGCCACCAGCCGCGCCGCTTCGACGACGTAGCGAGCCTTCTGCCGGCTGAACTGCAAGGGGCGGAGAGCTTCAAGATCGATGCCGGCCAGCCGCTCCGGCCCGGGAAACGAGAGAAAGGTCTGGCCGTCGCGCTCGAGGGGCGTGCCGTACCTTTCAACCAGCCGGCGCTTCAGTCGGTAGGCGAAGTCGATGTTGATCTGCTGGCCAAGGATGGCCCAGACGAGCGTCTCGAACGCCGTCGGCAGGACCATGGCCCGCAGACCGCGCAGGGCCGTGTAGAGGTCGCGGAAGCCCGGCGTCCCGAGGGCCAGCGGCTCCAGCTCCGCGAGATCCTCGTCCACCCGGAAACAGCGCGCCACCAGCCTGGCCGCCTGATCGAGGCGCGCGCCATCCGTCTCTTCCAGCAGACGGACTTCGAGCGCTGGTGCAGCTGGCGAGCCGGCAGCGCGCACGTCGAGCACGCCGGGCCCGCCTGCCAGCTCCACGGCGCGGCGGTAGACGCCGTTCTCGACGACGACTTCCACCAGCTCCAGCGTCGAGCGCTGGAGGTACCTGAGCGCGAGGTCGAACCGGAACGGTGGACGGGGATGAAGGATCCGAACGGCATCGGTTGCTGCTGAGAGCTGCATGAGCAGATAGTAGCCGCCGCGCGGCGAATCACTAGGCCCGCACGGCCGATGATGCTACGCTGTAAACAGAGCGTGTCCCGTCAGGCTGGCGGGTTGAGGCCGTGTGCCCCCGTGCGTCCGACGGTAGCTGACCCCATCCGAGAAGAGAGGCATCCGCACGTGAACATACGTTTTCTGGGACCGATCATCGCGCTGACGTTCGTCGTCGCGGCCTGCAGCCCCAGCTCAGGGCCCGCGGCACCGACCGCCACGAGCGTGCCCGCAACCGCGGCCAAGCCCGCAGCGACGGCGCCCGCGGCCGCCCCGGCCGCCCCGGCCGCCTCGCCCGCCGCCTCCCCCGCTGCCCCGGCTCCACCGGCTGCCTCGCCTGCCGTAGCCGGCTCGGCGGCGAAGCCGTCCGCGAACCTGACCGGCGAAATCCCGCTCGGCGCGATCTGGTCGCTGACCGGCGGCGCCGCTGTCTACGGCGCGGTCCAGAAGAACGCCACCGAGATGGCGGTGGACGAGATCAACAAGTCGGGTACGCTAGGCGCCGCCAAGATCAAGCTCATCACCGAGGACGACCGCTCCGTGAAGGAGGGCGCTATCCCGGCGATGGAGAAGCTGACCGGCCAGGACAAGGTCGTCGTGGTGCTCGGGCCAACCCTTTCGAACTCCGCCAAGGCGGCGGACCCGGTGGCCCAGGATCGCAAGGTTGTCGTCGTGGCCGTCTCCAACACGGCGGACGGCATCGTGGAGATGGGCGACTACGTGTTCCGAGTGAGCCTACCAGAGAGCGCGGTCGTGCCAAACACCGTCTCGGTGACGAAGAACAAGATCGGCTACACGAAAGTGGCCGTAATGTACGGCGACGACGACGCCTTCACCAAGGCCGGTTACGACGTCTTCAAATCGTCGCTGGAGAAGAACAGCGTCCAGATCCTGACGACCGAGACGTTCAAGAAGGGCGACACAGACTTCTCCGCGCAGCTCACGAAGATCAAGGCCCAGGGCCCGCAGGCGCTGATCGTCTCGGCGCTGGCGGAGGAAGCGGCCGGAATCATGGTCCAGGCGCGCCAGCTCGGGATCACCGTGCCGATCATCGGCGGCAACGGCTTCAACTCGCCCCAGCTCGCCAAGCTGGCGGGACCGGCCGCGGAGGGCGCGATCTCCGGCGCGGCCTGGTTCATCAGCGCGGACGCACCGGGCAACGCGGCGTTCGTGAAGGCATATCGAGAGCGTTACAATTCAGACCCCGACCAGTTCGCTGCGCAGGCGTACGCGGGGACCAACCTGATCGTGACGGCGATCAGGAATGCGGGCGCTACAGACTCGAAGTCCATCCGGGACGCTCTCGCCAAGCTCAAAGACCAGGACACCGTCCTGGGCAAGTTCTCCTTCAGCGACCAGCGCGACGCCATCCACACCCCGGTCGTCCAGGTGGTGAAGAATGGCAAATTCGAGTTGTACAAGTAAACTTGGGAGGCCGGCCCACGAGCCGCCCGCCCAGGGAAGCGTTGACCTGGCGCCGCGCCCTGACGTCGAGCGCGCGGGATTCCAGGCGTCCCATCCTGCGCTGGAGACAGGGCCGCTCGGATGGAGCAGCTACCGCAGCAGTTGATGAACGGGATCTGGCAGGGCGCGGCCCTGGCACTGTTCGCTATGGGCTACACTCTGGTGTTCGGCTCGCTGGACATCGTCAACCTGGCCCATGGCGCGACCTACATGTGGGGCGCCTTCATCGGTTTCGTGGCCGTGACGCGCCTGGGGCTGCCTCTGTGGGTGGCGATTCCCCCGGCGATGCTGGGCGCGGGCGTCATCGCCATCCTGCTGGACCGGCTGGCGTTCAAGCCGCTGCGGAGCCTGACCGTCGGCGGACTGGTGCTCTGGGGCGGCTTCCTGGTGTTCCTGCTGGGCGTGGTGGGGCACTGGGACAATACGATCAAGACAGGGATCGCCGTCGTTGGGGCGCTCGTGATGGCGCTGGGGCTGCTGCTGGACTACCGCGCGGCCAGCCCGTTGCGCCAGCGCGCGGTGCCGCCGCTGGCGCCGATGATCGCCTCCATCGGCGCGTCGATCGTCATGATCAGCGTGGCGCAGGGCGTCTTCGGCGCACAGGTCTCGCGCTTCCCGCCGCGGCTCTTCCCCACCGCGCCGTTTAGCCTGCCTGGTGACACCGTGATCGCGCCGATCCAGGTCCTGGTGCTGGCGCTCTCGCTGCTGCTGATCGTGGCGCTCCGCCAGCTCATCACGAAATCGCGCGCCGGGCGGGCGATCCGGGCCATCGCCTGGAGCGAGCGGACCGCGCGACTGCTGGGGATCAACGTAGACCTCGTCATCGCCCAGACGTTCCTCCTGGCCGGGGCGCTGGCCGGGGCCGCCGGGGTGCTGCTCGGGCTGGCGTTCAATCGTCTCGAGCCGGTGATGGGCAACGAGGTGGAGCTGGCCGGGCTGACGGTCATCATCGTGGGCGGCATGGGCAGCATCGGCGGCGCGGCGCTGGCGGCCTTCCTGGTCGGCATGATCCGCGTCCTCAGTGTGGCGTACTTTGACAGCAGCTTCCGGGACGCCTTCGTCTTCGGGCTGTTGATCCTGATGCTCCTGGCGCGGCCGTCCGGGCTGCTTGGCCGGGGTCGGGTCGTGCGCGCCTGAGATGAGCGACTTCCTCGCCAACAACGCCGCCACGATCAACTTCATCCTCATCAACATGGCGCTCGGCCTGAGCATCTACCTGACGCTCTCGATCGGCCTGCTGTCCGTGGCGAACGCGGGCTTCATGGCGATCGGCGCCTACACCGCGGCGGTCGTAGCGACCCAGACCAGCCTGCCGCTCGCCGTGAGCTTCGTCCTGGGGATGGTCCTGGCGGCGCTGGTGGCGTTGCCGCTGGGGCTGCTGGTGCTGCGCCTGCGGGATGTCTACCTGGCGATCGCGACGGTGGGGTTCGGTCAGATCGTCACAATCATCTTCCTGAACGGCGACAAGGTGGTGCGGGCGCTGACCGGGGACGGGCAGCGTACGGTGTTCAACGGCGCCGAGGGGATCACGCTGGCCTACAGCAGCCCGCGGCTGATCCTGGGCCTGCCCGTGACAACCTGGCCGCTGATCCTGTACCTCCTGGCGCTGGTGTACCTGCTGGCCACCCTGCACGGCTCGCACTTCGGTCGGATGCTGGCTTCGATCCGGCTGGACGAGTCCGCGGCCTCGACGCTGGGCATCAATGTGCTCAAGTACCGGCTCATCTCGTTCATACTGGGCGCGGCGATCGCGGCCGGGGCCGGAGCGCTCAGCACGCCGATCGTGCGGGTGGTCGATCCGCGCGGCTACACCTTCAGCCGAGCGGTGGAGATCCTGGCGTACGCGGTGCTGGGCGGGATGACCCACTGGGTCGGGCCGATCGTGGGCGCACTGCTGCTCACGGCGCTGCCGGAGGTGCTGCGCTTCCTGCGCGACCAGCGCGAGGTGGTCAACGGCGTCATCATCATGCTGGCGATCATCTACCTGCCGCGCGGCCTGGCCGATCCGCGCTTCTGGTCGAGCTGGCGGCGCAGGAGGGCCGCACCGGAGCCGACGACGGACGAGACGAGGGAGCCGGTGCGTGCACCCTGACTCGTGTGACCACGGCTGGCCGTGAACGACGAGCGCTCTGGCCGATCGTCCGCCCTGCTCCGGGTGGAGCGGGTCGGTCGCTTGTTCGGCGGCGTGACCGCCCTGACGGACGTCTCGTTCGAGGTAGCCGAGGGGAGCGTCCGCGGGTTGATCGGGCCGAACGGGGCTGGCAAGACGACGCTGATCAACATCGTCAGCGGCCTAACCCCACCCTCCAGCGGCCAGGTGGTCCTCGATGGCGAGACCATCTCCGGCCTGGCGCCCCACCGCGTCGCGGCGCTCGGCGTGGGACGGACCTTCCAGAACATTCGGCTGTTCAACGACCTCTCCGTGCTGGACAACGTGATGGTGGGACACCACTTGCAGCGGCGCGGCACCCTTCTGGAGACCCTGCTGCGCCTGCCCCGCGCCCGTCGCGAGGAGCGAGAGACCCGCGAAGCCGCGTTCGGGCTGCTGCGCCGGCTCGGTATGGCGAAGCTGGCGTCGTTGGAGGCCGGCTCGTTGTCGTACGGCGATCAGCGGCGGGTAGAGATCGCGCGGGCGCTGGCGCTCGAGCCGCGCGTGCTGCTGCTTGACGAGCCAGCGGCCGGGATGCACCACGGCGAGACGGCCGAGCTGGCGGAGTTCCTGCGGGAGCTACGGGCCGACGGGCTGACCCTGCTGGTAATCGAGCACGACATGGAGCTGATCATGGGGCTGAGCGACCGGGTGGTGGTCCTTAACTTCGGCCAGAAGATCGCCGACGGGACGCCCAGCGAGGTGCGCGACGACCCACGGGTGATCGAGGCGTACCTTGGGGTCGAGGTGGCCTGAGCGAGATGCTGACCGTCACCGATCTCCACACCTCCTACGGCGCTGTCGCCGCCCTCCAGGGCATCTCACTGGAGGTCCCGGACGGCTGCGTGGTGGCGCTAATCGGCGCCAACGGAGCGGGCAAGTCCACCACGCTGAACACCATCAGTGGGCTACTGCGGCCGAATCGCGGCAGCATCAGGTTCCAGGGTCGCGAGATCGCGTGCTGGCGGGCGGACCAGGTCGCCGCGCTGGGGCTGGTCCAGGTGCCGGAAGGCCGCCAGATCCTGGCGCCGCTGACCGTGGAGGAGAACCTGCTGCTGGGCGCCTACCCGAGGCGCGACCGTGAGATTCCGGCGGACCTGCAGGCCGTCTACCGGCGCTTCGGGCGGCTATCCGAGCGTCGCCAACAACTGGCAGGCTCGCTCTCAGGCGGGGAGCAGCAGATGCTGGCGATCGGGCGGGCGCTGATGGCGCGGCCGAAGCTGCTCATGCTGGACGAGCCGTCCCTCGGGCTGGCGCCGCTGATCGTCCAGGAGGTGTTCCGGATCATCTCGGAGCTGAAGGCGCAGGGCGCAACGATCCTGCTGGTGGAGCAGAACGCCCGCAAGGCGCTGGGCGTGGCCGACCACGCCTACGTGCTGGAAGGCGGCGAGGTGGTCCAGCAGGGCTCAGCCACCGAGCTGCGCGACGATCCACGCATCGTCGAGGCCTACCTCGGCCGGCGGAGTTGAGACGAGACGTCCTCGCGCTGGCCACGGACGTGGGGCACCTTCTGAACGAGGTCTGCTGGACCAGGACGCGAGGGACGCCAGGGACATAAAGGATCTGAGGGACTCGTGCGACGCGAGGAGCGTCCGAGGCGAGGAAGGTGGCTGGGTGGAGGGGAATGGGGCGTTCGACGCTGGTATGCCAGACTCTGGTAGACAGCGCCGTCGATGCCGGCTGCCCATGGCCAGGTAGAGTCGACCTGCAGCGGTCCGGCTCGCCCCCATGTCGACCAGTAGCGGTCCGAGTGTGTCGGAACCGAGTATGACCTGCAAGACGCGCAACTGTGTCCAGCCGGCGGTTGATGTGCACAGCG
>JADZDV010000286.1 GCA_020850915.1 Chloroflexota bacterium
AATTGTGCGCTCTTTTGCTCATAGTAAGGCCTGCGCGCTACTCAGGCAAGTAGGAAGGCCGCGATCGAGCGCTTGGCGACTGGATCCCGCGTGGCGACGGTTCCCAGGTCTGCTGTCCGGCCGAATGCCCGCTCCCCAACCGCCTAAATCAGAAGTCCCCGCCCGAAGGCGAGGACTTCACCAGCCTATATCGTCGGTACAGGGGGAGTTCTAACCGACAGGTTTTCTTCGTGAGTGACACGTTCAGGGCCGTCAGCCCGAAGGCATAAACCCCATTCAGGTGCGCTACCAGACTGCGCTACGGCCCGCCGCGGTTCGACCCCTGGAAGGAGCCCCGGCTCGATCAGTATACCCGCGTCTGAGGGCGCGCCTCAACTGATGGGAAGGGCAGTCGAGCAACGGACCGACGTGGTGGGCAGCTTGCCGAACCCGACCTCGGTGATCCGGCTGGTGGGGGTGGTCTAACGGGGAGCCGACCAGACCGTCGGCCTTGCTGGCGGCGGGCTGCACGGGGAGGCCTGTCGTCTCGGACGCGCTCACTCCGCCCGGACGCTCTTTCACGGAGTTCCAGCGGGGGTAGTCTAATGTCTATGTGACCGGGTGCGGCGGGGTGATGGGTTCAGGCGGGCGGCGAGGGAGCCGAGCGAGGTGGTGTGCCGGCTCGGGGTGGCGTGGCGCAGGCGGAGGATGGCGCGGGTGCCGGCGCCGGGGACGCTGTGAACGGTGAGGTCGCCGCCGTGGGCCTCGACGAGGGTCTTGGCGATGGCCAGGCCGAGGCCGGTACCGCCATCTGACCGGGTGCGGGCAAGGTCGGCGCGGTAGAAGCGGTCGAAGATGCGCGGCAGGTGCTCCGGGGCGATGCCAGGGCCGGTGTCGGCTAGCTCGACGATCGCGTCGCCGCCGTGGCCACGAACGGTCAGTTCGACCCGGCCGTCCGCCGGGGTGTGCTTGATGGCGTTGTCCAGCAGGACCAAGAGGACCTGCTGGAGCCGGTCAGGATCGGCTTCGACGATGGGTGAGGGACCGTCCTGGCGGAAGGCGAGGTTGACGCCGCGCTCGCGGGCGAGCGGCTCGGTGCGGCGGGTCATCTCCGCGGCGAGGGCGCCGACGTCAATCTCCGCCACGGCGAGCTCCAGCTCGCCGCGGTCCGAACGGGCCAGGGTCAGCAGGTCGCTGGCCAGGCGCTGGAGGCGGACGATCTCCGAGCGGATGTCGTCAAAGAGCTCGCCGTTGCTGGCCAGCGGCTCGTCGCGATGCTGGTTGAGCAAATCCGTGGCGGAGCGGAGGACGGTGAGCGGGGTGCGCAGCTCGTGCGAGGCGTCGGCCACGAACTCCTGCTGGCGGCGGAACGCGCGCTCGATCGGCACGAGGGAGCGGCCGGCCAGGAACCAGGCACCCGCGAGCGAGAGCAGCAGGCCGATGACGCCACCGCCGATCAGGACGGCGAGCAGCGACCGGAGCGCGCTCTGCTCGGGCGCGAGGCTCTGTCCGACGACGACCATCGTGCCGGCGGGCGCGCGCGGACTCACGAAGCGGGTGAAGACACGGGTCGGCTCGCCGTCCAGGGCGAGCGTCGCGTAGGCGCCGCCCCGATCCGATGGGACGGGCAGCGAGGCGCCGGACACGCGCGCCTGCTGGGGGTTTGCGATGAGTCGGCCGTCCGGACCGACCAGCAGGTAGAAGACGCCGCCGCGATAGCCCGAGCGATCGTCGCGGTCCCGGTCGCCCTGCCGGGCCGGGGCGTCGCGCGCCATCGCTTCGAAGACGCTGTTTGCCTGCTCGGAGCGACTTGCGAGGTCACGGTCCACCTGGTCGACGAGGGTCTTCGAGAGAGCCACATAGACGGCGGTGCCAAGGACGAGCAGGATCAGCACGAGCACCGCCATGCTCCAGGCCACCAGCCTCCAGCGGATGCGGTTGAACACGGCTGTTGCTGGCTCCTACGCCTTGATGGTGTAGCCGACGCCGCGGACGGTGCGAATGAGCGGACGGGCGAAGCCGCGGTCGATCTTGTCGCGCAGGTAGTGGATGTAGATCTCAACGACGTTCGAGGTCGTCTGGGCATCGTAGCCCCAGACGTGATCGATGATCCGCGTTTTCGTGAGGACCCGGCCGGCGTTGCGCATGAGGTACTCGAGCAGGTCGAACTCCTTGGCGGTCAGCTCGATCGTCGCCGCGCCGCGCCGCGCCGCGCCGCGTGGCGCCCGAGGTCGAGGGTCAGATCGCCCACCTCCAGGCGCTCGTCCTGACCGTCGCTGTTCCGTCGGCCGAGGGCGCGCACGCGCGCGAGCAGCTCCTCGAGGGCGAACGGCTTGGTGAGGTAGTCGTCGGCGCCGGCGTCCAGGCCCTTCACCCGGTCAGCCACGGCGTCGCGGGCGGTGAGCATGAGGATCGGCGTGCTGACGCGGCCGCGGCGCACTTCGCGGGCGACTTCCAGGCCGGACATCTCAGGCAGCATGACGTCCAGGACGATCAGGTCGTAGGCGCCGCTCTCGGCGCGCATGAGCCCTTCCGCGCCGTCATGCGCCACGTCCACGCGGTGGTCCGCCTCGAGGAGCGCCCGCTCCACGATCCGGGCCACCCGGGGGTCATCTTCGACAAGCAAGACGTACATGGTCCTGGAGAGCACGATACACCCGCAAGCTTGGAGCATCCTTGGAAAAGACTGAAGCAAGATCGGCTGAATTCTCAGAAAGCTCCAAGGTTGCCTCCCTACACTGTCCATAGGACCGCTGCGATGGCTCTGCCGAACAGGACATCGAGCGCCACAACAGGGAGGCCAGGGGATGGCCGTCAACAGACACAGGAAGATGTCTCGCGGTCTGGTGGCTCTCAGCTCGTCGGCCATCGCGGCCGTCTACTTCGCAGGCGTCCTTGCCACCCAGGGTGCCGACGTGAGCCTCGGGACTGGCGAGAGCACGGCGGCCGCCGCCAACCCGGTGCCGATCGTCTCTCAGGCAGGTTCATCGAGCGCCCCGGCGCCGTCGGTCGCTTTCAATCGATCGCCGAGCACGGTGCCGGCCAGCCCACCGACCGTCTCGCCGGCCAGTCCGTCTACCAGCGTGCCAGGCAGTGCACCTGGCGGACCGTCCGGCAGCACGTCGAGCGCTCCGAGCAGCTCCGCGAGCACGGGCGCCGCGTACCGGGACGGGACCTACACCGGCTCGGGGACCAGTCGCCGTGGCGGCTTCACGGTGGCCGTGACGATCCAGGGCGGGCGGATCGCCAACGTGGCGCTGACCCAGGTGACCACCCAGTACCCGGCCTCCCGGATCGCCGCCCTGCCGGGGCAGGTGGTCGCGCGCCAGAGCGCCCAGGTGGACCGGGTGAGCGGGGCAACCTACAGCACGCAGGCGTTCCAGCAGGCGGTGGGGCAGGCGCTCAGCAAGGCCCGTCAGACGACTGCCAGCGCGGGCACGGCGCTAGCCCAGGGCCAGGGAGCATGATGCGCATGACCTCGAGCACGCTGCCTCCGGAGGCCCCGGTGTCCGCCGATGCCGCTCGCAGCTACCAGGCCGTCGGGACGTCGATGGGCACGGTCGTCTCCCTGGAGGTGATCACCGCGCGGCCGGCGGCGGAGGCGCGGGGCGCGATGGACCGCGCGCTCCGCTGGTTCGCCGCTGTGGAGCGGACATGCAGCCGCTTCGACCCGGCGGGCGAGGTCCAGCGACCGCGGCTGGCGGCCGGCCGACCGGTGGCGGTGAGCCCGATCCTCTTCGAGGCGACCCGCTTCGCCACGGCGCTGGCGAGCCAGACGGGCGGCGCTTTTGACCCGACGGTCGGCCACCTGCTGGAGGCCAGGGGCTTCAACCGACAGTACGCAACGGGCCAGGCGATCCGATCGTCGATCCCGGCGAGCGACCGCCCAACGTACCGCGACGTGCAGCTCGACGCGACCCGGCAGACGATCGCCCTACGCCGGCCGCTGGTGCTCGACCTGGGCGCGGTGGCGAAAGGGCTGGCGATCGACCTGGCGGCGCGCGAGCTGAGCGCGTTCGGCGACTACTGCATCGATGCGGGCGGGGACATCTTCGCTCAGGGGCGGAACAGCCTCGGCGAGCCGTGGCAGATCGGGGTGCGCAACCCGCGCGAGACAGACGCTGTTGTTCGAGTACTGAGCATCTCCGGCCAGGCGGTCTGCACCTCTGGCGATTACGAGCGGCGCACCGCGGATGACCGGGAGCATCACCTGGTGGACCCGCGCTCCGGGCGGTCGGCGGGAACGCTTGCCAGCGTGACGGTCGTGGCGTCCACAGCCCTGGCGGCCGACGGCCTGGCCACGGCGGCCTTCATTCTCGGCCCCGCGCGGGGCCTGCGCCTGCTGGAGCGCGAGGGGGCTGGCGGCCTGCGAATCGCGCCGGACGGCGCGATTCGCACCACGCGCGGTCTCGGGCGCGCCAGCGGGCTACCTTTGCAGAGCAGAGATGAGCAGGGACAGGGACGGGCACTATGAGCATCACCACCGCCGCGTTGTCGTACCGGGCGGGCACGGCGCCTCCGCCGGCCGATCCGATCGGGCGGTACCTCCGCACTCCGAAAGGCTTGCTACTCGCCCTCTTCGCGTCGTTCGTGGCGATCGCCGGGACGGCGGCTGGCTGGGGTACGGCCCTGCCGCACCTCGGATTCGCCATCGCCGGCGCCTACCTGATGGAGGTGCTGGCGAGCTACGTCCGCCGAGCTGACGGGCGCTGGACGACCAGCCCGCTGATCTCTGGGCTGATCGTCGGGCTCGTGCTCGATCCAGTCACGCCGCGCAGCGTGACCCTGCTGGTGGCGGCGCTTGCAGTGGCGACGAAGCACGTCTTCCGAACGCGCCACGGCCACCTCTTCAACCCGGCCGCGCTCGCGCTGCTGGTCTCCGTGCCCCTCTTCGCAACCGGCCAGAGCTGGTGGGGCGCTCTGCCCGACCTGGCGTGGCCGTGGCTGATCGTCCTGCTGGTAGGTGGCGCGGTGGTCGTAGAGCGAGTGGACAAGTTCCCGCTCGTGCTGACGTTCGGCGGGGTGTACTTCGGGCTGCTGACGTTCGCT
>JADZDV010000287.1 GCA_020850915.1 Chloroflexota bacterium
CCGCACCAACGCCAGCGGCAGCCCCAGCCGCTGCGTCCCGACGCTCCCCACTCGCGCGACTATGCCAACCGGGATCGCCGGTAGCGCTTTGCCGGCCCGCCCGTCATAGTGGCTGGTCGCGCACCCCTGCAGGCGTGGCCGCCAGAACCCGGTCACATCCACCGCCACCGGCCGGTACCCCTCGTGCTCGTGCGCCCGCCACCGACCATCCTGTTCAACGTGCGCCTGCCACCGCTGGAGCAGCCCCCCGCTGCTCCAGCTCCCGTGGCCCAACGCGGCCCAGGCCCGACGCACGGCCGGTTCGGACAGGCCCAGTGTGCTCAGCCCGGGGATCACCGCGCCTCGCGACCCCAGCAGTCGCCCACTGACCAGCATCCACAGCAGGTGCACCAGCCCTGTTGATTACGTTCTAAACCGGACCCAGTTTCCGCGGGAAAGTGGACCCAGCCTCTGGCAGCAGAGCGCCTCGCGCACCATAGGTGCGAGGAGGCAGAACGGGAGATGCTGTCGATGGAGGCATGGACGACGATTCGCTACCTGCACGCCCAGGGCAAGGGCGTGCGAGAGATCAGCCGCGAGCTGGGCCTTGGGCGCAATACCGTGCGGCGCGCGGTGCGCGACGCGACCACGCCGCGCTATCAGCGCCCGGCGCGTCTGAACGCGAAGCTGGCGCCCTTCACGGCCCAGATTCAGGCGTGGGTGCATCGCGACCACCTGATCGGGTCGCGGATTCTCCGGGAGCTCTCCAAGCAGGGCTACCAGGGCAAGGCCACGGCGCTGTACGCCTACTTGCGGACCCTCAAGGGCAGTCCGGCGGCGACCAAGGCCACGGAGCGCTTCGAGACCGCGCCAGGCCAGCAAGGCCAGTTTGATTGGTCGCCCTACACCGTGGAGATTGGCGGCCAGTCCGTGCGCGTGATCATCTTCGGGTTCACCCTGGGCTACTCGCGGCGCAAGCACTACACGGCCAGTCGGGATGAGAAGGCCGCCTCGATCTACGAGGCGCTCGAAGCCGCCTTCTGGCATTTCGGCGGCGCCCCGAGGGAGGTGTTGCTCGATAACGCGAAAGCCCTGGTGCTCGACGCCTGCCCGGCGCGGTTCCAGTGGAATGCCCGGTTGCTGGAGCTCTGCGGCCACTACCGGGTCCGGCCGCGCGCCTGCAAGGTTCGTCGCGCTCAAACCAAGGGCAAGGTGGAGCGGCCCTTCTTCTTTCTCGAGCAGCAGTTTCTCAAAGGGCGGGCTTTTGCCAGTTGGGCCGAGCTGGTCCAGGAGCTGGCCGTCTTCGAGCGCGACGTGCTCGACGTGGAGGTCCACCACACGACCCAGGAAGCGCCGCTGGCCCGCTTCGCCGACGAGCAGGCCCACCTGCTGCCCTTGCCGGCCGGGCGGTTCGTCGGCACGCTCACCCAGACGCGCAAGGTGAGCTGGGACTGCATGGTCTCCTACGCCGGCACGCCGTACTCGGTCCCCGCCTCCCTGGCGGGCCAGACCGTCTGGCTGCAGGTCTCGCAGGGGCGGCGGCTGGTGGTGCTCGACAGCCGCCACGAGGTGGTCACCGAGCACGAGCTGAGCGTGGTCAAGGGCCGCCCGGTGGTCAATCCAGCCCACTACGCCGCGCTCCGCCAGGGGCAGCCGCGCACGCTGGCCCTGCTTCGCGCCGAGTTCTTGCGGCGCCAGCCCCTGCGCCAGCGCTTTCTGGAGGCGCTGATCGCCGAGTATCGCGCCCACCCGGAGCTCCAGTTGCGGCCGATCCTGGCCTGCCTGGAGCGCTACGACGAGGCCAGCCTCACGCGCGCCTTCCACCTGGCCGAGGCGCACGCCACCTACTCGTCCGCGTTCTTCCGCGGCGTGCTCGAACGCGACGGGGCGCTCCGCACGGTGGCACCCCCCGCCGGGGAGGCGGGCCGGGCCCCGCTGCCCAGCACGCCGGTCACCCCTCATCTGGCCCTCTACCAGCAGGTTCTGGAGCAGAGCTGATGCCGATGTTCCCCCCACGCCCCCCGGCCCTGGCCCCGAGCGCGGCGCTCCCGGTCGCTGGCGCCCCGCTGACCGAGAGCCAGGCCCTGCGCGGCCAACTGGTCAAGCTCGGGCTGCACACCGTCGCCGAGCGCTTCGAAGCCGACGCCGAGCAGGCCGCCAAGAGCGAGTCCAGCTACACCGCCTACCTGGCCCGGCTGATCGAAGCCGAGCTGGCCAGCAAGGCCGATCGCTCGATCAACGCCCGCGTTGCGCGGGCGCGGTTTCCCATACTGCGCACCCTGGAGCAGTTCGACTTTGCCTTCCAGCCCAGCCTGAGCGCGCCGCGGGTGCGCGAGCTGTTCAGCCTGAGCTTCCTGGAGCAGGCGGCCAATGTGCTGCTGGTGGGCGGCCCGGGCGTCGGCAAGAGCCACCTGGCGATCGCTCTGGGGCTGCGCGTCTGCCAGGCGCGGCGGAGCGTCCGCTTCTTCCACGCCCCGGAGCTGCTCGACGAGCTGCTGGCCGCGGACGCCTCCCATCGCCTCGGCGCCCTGTTGCGCGAGCTGGGCCGCGTGGACCTGCTGATTCTCGACGAGCTGGGCTACCTGCCCATGGACAGCCGCCGCGCCAATCTGTTCTTCCAACTGGTGGCGGCGCGCTACACGACCGGCTCGGTGGTCATCACGAGCAACGTGACCTTTGACGGCTGGGGCAAGGTCTTCGGCGACGAGGTGATCGCCGCGGCGATTCTCGATCGGCTGCTGCACTATAGCCACCTCTTCGCCATCAATGGCCTGAGCTACCGCGTTAAGGACAAGCTGAGCGTCCCGCCACTCCTCCAGCCCCCGCCGCCGACGGAGGTCGAATGAGTCCGCCCACCCCTGCCGACACGGCCGTGCGTGACGGCCAGCGTGACGGCTGCGTGCTGTGCCAGGGGCGCCTCCCCTCCGCCCGGGCCCGCTATTGCTCCGCCGCCTGCCGCCAGCGCGCCTACCGCTGGCGGCACCCTGAGCCCGCGCCCCCCGCCCCTCCAGCCACGCTGACCAGGGAGCTCCGCCGCCTGGGGGAGCTGGTCGCCCACCGGGTCTACGAGTGCCCGAGCTGTGAGCAGCGCCTGCTCGCTGAGCGCCGCTGCCCGGACTGCAACCGCTTCTGCCGCGGCCTGGGGCTGGGCGGGCGCTGCCCAGGCTGCGACGAGCCCGTCCTGCTCAGCGAGCTGCTGGAGACCTGGGCCGGTGGCTAGTGCCCCCCGGTGCCTCCCCCACCGCACCCGATGGCCCGGAGGCTTGACACGACCGGCTTGGCCGGCCATGATGACGGTGCTGCCAGGCTGGGTCCGTTTTCGCGCGCAAACCTGGGTCCATTTTCACGCGAAATCAACAGCCCCAGGTTCGTCCCCATCGGCGTCCGGCCTACCACCCTGCACAGCACCCCGATCACCAGGTACACTCTCGCTTGCATCGAGCCGTCCGTCCGTTTCGTCGAGTCTCAGCAACCTGACG